>NZ_JBMDJJ010000020.1:0-89963 GCF_057809135.1 Chryseobacterium sp. FG46
AGTATTACTTTTGCTTTTTTAACCTTTGATCTCTTAAGACTCTAATAAAGTTGGCCGGATTCCTGCGGAATGACACAGTAGAAAGAAACGGTGCAAATGAAAAAGAAAGACGCCATTAGAAAAGATAACCACGGAACTTGTACCTAACTTTGTCATATCATTAATAACTTATCATTGATGATTCATTTATCATCCTAGCCCCGATAGAAATGGTTACCCCACAGCTTGGGTTGGAGGGTGAATGGGTTTGAGTGTGGGAAAGCACAGGCGCGAGGAGTATGAATGGATAGCGGGAAACAGCTCCTGAGATTTTTTGATGTCTGTAGATGCAAATCAACACAAATAGACGAGTAGTCAAAGGTCTTTATGGCTATATCTTTTAATTTATGATCTGTTTTATTCAATTACCAGAGATTTTTTATTTTTTAGTAATTCAAAATTGTGTAACTTAGTAAGATCAAATACATTACGAATCTAAATTAAATAGTATGAAAAAACATTTATTCCCTTTATTTTTGCTGTTATTAGGTGTGAATACACATGCACAACAGGATTTCTTTGCGATTACAGGAAAAGATACTCAAAGTATTACTTTTAATGATTTCCGAACAATTGATGCTGCTAACGGAATTTCCGGGGAGAAAATTTTCACAGCTGATTCATCAGTTAAGGTGTTTTCACAGGCCAGAAAAGGCATTGTAGCTGAAGATAGAAGTTCTTATAATAACTCTCAATCAATCACCATGGCGGCACTTGCTTACGACTCTTCGAATAATAATCTGGTGTATATGCCTATGTTTTCATCAAATGTTTATATTTTAAATCCTCAGACTAAGGAGATTAGATTGGTTGAGAATAATGTGGCAAAAATTTCAAGCTGTGATATTAATTCTCATATTACCAGAATGACAACCGGATATAACGGTAATATTTATGCTGTAAATAATGCGGGAACACAGTTTTTGGAAATCAGCAAAAAAGCCGGAGAATACACCGTAAATGATCTTGGAATTATTAAAGATGATCCTTCTAACGGAAGAAACTCTTTTACGGCTATGGAGACTGGTTTTGGAGGTGATATGATTGCTGATGCTGAGAATAATTTCTATGTTTTTTCGGCTTCAGGAAATGTTTTCAAAGTTCTGACAAAAGATTTGAAAGCGCAATTTATCGGTAAAATTGCTGGCATTCCTGATAACTATTCAGTAAATGGTTCAGCAGTAAATGCCCAGGGGAAAGTGATAATAGCAAGTGCCAAAGGAGGTGCTTTATATGAGGTAGATCTGACAACTTTGCAGGCTAAACAGCTTCCGGGAGAACAGGGACTTCATATTTACGATTTGGCAAGTAGATATTTTGCTAATGATAAATCCGCAGCACTCAATACTCTTGCTTCTAATCTTGATATCTATCCAACAAGAGTTGACGAACATTATATCAACGTTCATGTTAATAAGAATATAAAAGGCATCATTAAATTGAATATCTTTGATATGGCAGGTAAAAATGTGATGACTCAGAATTTATCTGTGAAAGATGACTCAGCGGACGAAAAAGTATACCTTAAAGGATTGGTAACCGGAGCGTATATTGTAAATATTGCTGATGAATCAGGAAAAGCAATATTCAATAAGAAGATTCTTATAACAAAATAATTAAAATTATAATTCAAGATATAAAGACCTTTTCAAACATTTTGAAAAGGTCTTTTAATGATTATTTGATATTCAATAAGTTTTATTTTTCGATATTAAAATGTACTTTTATAAAAAAATATAGATGAAACTATACTTTAATGTAGGATATATTGTAAATGCTGGAGAAAATTTACAACTGGTATTTGGTGAAGAGGAGAATACCTTACATGTCCATACTATGTTTTATGCGGAGAATGGTTTATGGAAATGCGAGGTAGATTATTTTTCAAAATTTATTTCCTATCATTATCGCGTAGTGAATGAAAAAGGAAATGTAGTAAGAGAAGAATTTGTAGGACATCATTTGAGTTTTCCACATAATTACAAGGAGTTTATCATTTTTGATGAATGGAATAACAAAAACTTTCCTGAAAATTATTTAAATAACAAAATCCTTTACAATAAGCTGCACGATTTTATTCCTGAAAAAGTTACGGTTTTAAAAAAACATACCCACCTTTTCAGAATTGAAGCTCCAATTTATAATCCGGATTGGAGGATTGTTCTTTTTGGAAATACAGCATCCTTAGGAAACTGGAACTATGACAAAGTTGTTCATCTGAATCAGACGGATTTTGGAATGTGGGAAACTTCTGTTGAAATCCCGGAGAATGAATTTATCCAATTTAAATATTGTATTTACGATACGAAAGAAAATAGAGTTATAGATGTAGAAACCGGGGAAAACAGATTTACGGTAGCTAATCAATTATCTGACGTTTTACAGGTGGTTTCCAATCATTATTTCAGGTTTAAGGGATATCAGATGTACCATGATGCCGGTGTCGCAATTCCTGTATTCTCTTTGAGAAGCGAAAGCGGATTTGGAGTAGGAGAATTTACAGATATTAAAAAACTGGCAGATTGGACCAAAGAAACCAATTTGGGAATTATTCAGATTCTTCCCATCAATGATACAACGGCTAATTATTCATGGACAGATTCTTATCCATATGCAGCAGTATCTGTTTATGCGCTGCATCCACAGTATATCTCTTTAGAAAACCTTGATTATTCTTTACCGAAAGAATTAGTTGATGACTATCTGTCTGAAAAAGAGAAATTAAATTCTTTGGATCTGATCGATTATGAAAAGATGATTGAAGGCAAGTGGAAATATCTTACAGCCGTTTTCAACAAGGAAAAAGATAAAATTTATAAAGACAGAAATTTCAAGAAATTCATCAAGGATAATGAATACTGGCTTGTTCCTTATTCCGCGTTCTGTGTTTTGAGAGATAAATACAAAACACCTAACTTCAACGACTGGAAGACCCATAAGAAATATATTGCCGGAAAGATCTCACAGTTTTTTACAACGAAGAATAAAGACTATGATATCTCAATGCTTCATGCCTGGGTACAGTATCAGTTACATGTACAGCTGAAAGATGCTGTTGATTATACCCATAACCTGGGAATTTCGTTGAAGGGAGATCTTCCCATTGGTATTTACAGATATTCTGTAGAAGCCTGGACAGAACCGGAATTATTCGGAATGGATTTTCAGGCTGGTGCACCACCTGACCAGTTTACTGAATTGGGACAGAACTGGGAGTTCCCGACTTATAATTGGGAAGCCATGAAAGCAGACGATTATAAATGGTGGAAAAACAGGTTCAAAGCACTGGAACAATACTTTGATGCTATGAGAATCGATCATATTTTAGGATTTTTCAGAATATGGAGAATGCCGGTTTCTGCTGTACAAGGAATTTTAGGGTACTTTTACCCGGCTGTTCCTATTGTTTTGGATGAATTTAAAGCCTGGCAGATTCCGTTTAATTTTGACAGGTATTGTAAGCCTTTTATCAACAATAAGATCTTATGGGATTATTTTGGAGAAGAAAGTGCAAAAGCTCTTGAACTGATGAACCGTAATGAAGATGGTACATATACTTTCAAAGAAGAATTTGATACCCAGAGAAAACTTGTTGACTTCTTTAAGAAAAAATCATATGGATCTATTGAAGAGAAACTGATTTCCCTTTGTGCCAATGTTTTGTTTTTGCCGGAAGAAAGAAATGGGAAGACAGTTTACCATCCCAGATTTAATGTTTACAATACAGAATCTTATCGATACCTTCCGGAATCGGAACAGAAAAGTATATATGACCTTTACCACGACTACTTCTTCGGAAGACAGGATGGCTTGTGGTTTGAAAAGGCGATGGAGAAACTTCCGGTTATCCTGAATGCTACCAAAATGCTGATCTGTGGTGAAGATCTGGGAATGGTTCCTGCGTGTGTGCCCGTTGTGATGAATGAATTGGCTATTATTGCACTTAAAGTACAGAGAATGCCTTCTGAAAATATTCCGTTTTATAATCCTAAGAATGCAAGCTATATGAATGTAGTGACAGCTTCTTCCCACGACAGTTCAACATTAAGACAATGGTGGAAAGAAGATCCTGTATTGACACAGAAATATTACAATCAACAGTTGATACAATACGGAAAAGCTCCGGAAGATCTTAATCCTCATCTTGCAGAGATTATCCTGAAACAGCATCTGTATAATGAGGCGATGCTTGCTATTTTCCCGATTCAGGAGTTTCTGGCGACAGATGCAGAGCTTACCAATAAGAAAATCGATAATGAAAGAATTAACAACCCCGCAGTTTTTCCACATTATTGGCGCTACAGAATGCATATAAAGCTTGAAGATCTGAAAGAAAGAAAATCTTTCAACCAAAAAATTGCTCATTGGATAAAAGATAGTGGAAGAGTATAAAATTAACAATTGATTATCAGTTGGTTAAGAATATTTTAAAAGAAGTTTAATCTTATGATTTAACTTCTTTTTTTTATTTGTATCAAAAGGATAGAATTAAGATATTCTGCTATATATTAACCAATTAACAACTATAGAGATGAAAAAAATATTTTTGGGATTAGCTTTTGGGCTAGGCGTTTTGACGGCTGCTCAGCAGTATCCGAATAATGGTTGGGATGATGATGGTTATTATCAGAATGAAGGAGGCTATTATAGTGATGAAGATGATAGAAATTATTTCCCTGACGATTATTATTACAATTATCCTCAGGACTATTATCCAAGTAATTATTACCAAAGCTATTATAATGACTACAGAGGAAGTATTATTAATATCGACTGGAACGGGTTTTTCATACAAAACAGATTAAGCAGATGGCAGGTAGATCAGATTATGAGATTGAATAACCTGTATGCAAGCTTTACAGCATGGAATAATTTCTACAGATATAATCCGGACAGATGGTATTATGACAGATTTTATGCACTGGAAAGAATCTTAGGACCAAGAGTATTTGTGGTTTTCCAGAATAATTATTACAGAGGCTCCAGTCCAATAGTCTATTTCCAGAATTACAGAAGAACCTATTATGTACCTAGATATACGGTAATGCCGAGATATAGAAATATCAATATCAATATTTACAGGGTAGACAGATCAAGATTCCGCAGAATGGATAATCCTACTTTTGATATTATCAGAAGAGACAGCAGACCGGATAATGGTTTCAAAAACACGGGAAGCAATGGAAATTCGAGAGGGTTCCGCGGAAATAACGGAAATAACAATAATTCCGGTTTCAGAAATGATAATAACGGTGGTTTCAGAAATAGCAATGGAGGCGGTTTCAGAGGTAATTCTGATAATGGAGGAAACAGAGGAAATACCGATAACGGAGGCTTCAGAAATAATAATGGAGGCGGTTTCAGAGGAAATAGTGACGTAAGAAGAGAAGCTCCCAAACGAGAAGATAATGGCGGATTCAGAGGAAATAATGGAGGTTTCAGACAGAAGTCTGAAAATTCTGCACCAAGACAAGAAAACCGTGGTAATAGCGGTGGAGGTTTTAGAGGCAGTTTAGTAAGGAATTAATTTTCATATATTATATTTAAGTGGTGTGAAGGGCAGGTTTTTATAATCTGCCCTTTTTTTTGTTGTTTTATTAATTAGTTTTTATTAAAATTTAACATTATTTGTGAATATAGTAATTTAACTTGTAATTTGATTCATAATCAAAAAGGTATAATATCAAAATAACAATTAATTAAATTTTAAAAAGATGAAAAAATTAGTTTTAGCAATAGCATTTATCGGAATGGGAGGTTTTGCAATGGCACAACAGACTACAACACCACAAGACAGACAGGCAAGAGCTGTTGAAATGAAGCAGAAAATGGAACAGAAACAACAGGAACGTTTGGACCAGATGCAAAAAGACCTTAATCTTAACCCTTCTCAGGTAGCACAGATAAAGGCTCTTCAGGACAAAAGAAAAGCCGAAATGAAGGCGGAGTTCGACAAAAATAAAGTAGACAGACAAGCTAAGATGCAGGAAATGCAGGCCAAAAGAGCACAAATGGATACTGACATGAAAAAAATCCTTACTCCTGATCAGTATGATAAATGGCAGGCTGACAGAAAAGATAAAGCAGAGAAAATGAAAATGAAAATGAAAGAAAGAAAAATGATGAAAAAGCCGATGAATACTGGAACTGCTGAAGTAAAATAACAGTTTGTAATTTTAGTTTTTTAATGTGTTAAGGATGGATGGCTTTCCATCCTTTTTCTATTAATTTTCTTTAAAACTTTTGATTTCGGGCTTTTATTCCCTATTTTTGAATATAAATTTAATACTTATGGTTAGCGAAAAAATTGCAAAATTAATTAACGAACAAATCGCCCACGAACAATACGCCGCTCAATATTATCTTTCAATGTCTGCATGGTTTTCTGGAAAAGACCTGGATGGAATTGCCAACTATTTCAGAGTACAGAGCAAAGAGGAATTGATGCATGCAGATAAAATGTTTGATTATTTGAATGATGTAGGAGGAGAGATTATCATCGGAGAAATTCCAAAACCTCCACATGAGTTCGAAAACGCAACGGATATTTTTGAGAAAGCATTAGCACATGAGAAAGTCGTAACTAAAAGTATTTTCAATATTGTAAAAAATGCAAACGAAGAGGGAGATTTTGCAACAACATCATTCCTGCAGTGGTTTATCAACGAACAGGTAGAAGAAGAAGCGAGTGCTTCTCAATACGTAACAAAAATCAAAATGGTATGTGATAACCCATCAGCATTGTACCTATTTGATCAGGAATTGTCTCAGAGAGTATTTACTCCTGATACAACCGCTTAAGATTGAAAAAATCTACACAATATAAAACCGTTATCCTCAGGAATAGCGGTTTTTTTTGTCATGATAATATAGCTATTTCCTATACGGTTGCCTTTGGATTCTCACAGCAGAAATAAAAACTACTGCTCCCAATACAAAAACTTAAAAACAATGAGTTTGCAATGTTTTCATTAGGCATATAATGATGACCATCTGATGTAACAGGCGGATTCAGACAATCAATAATATTGTAAATGACCACTGTAGAAGACAACATTATGATCAGACTTAGTAAAAAGGAGTTTAAATATATTCTCATGGTTGGTTAGTTGAAATCAAAATATAATCAAAGACTATAATTTTATTCGTACTGAATAACAATAATAAAACCTTTTATATTTTGAAAGGTTTTTTACAAGAACATGATAGTAACCTTTTGGAAATGTTTAAATTATAGATAGATAATCTGGGTTTTGAGTACTTTTTTGCCCAGACGTTCAAGAATATTTTTATAGCCTTCTACCTGTGCCTCATCCTTCGCTTTTTGTTCACCGGTTTTGAAATCAACAATGATATACCCTTCTTCACCCTTCAAAATACGGTCAGGTCTGAATATATGGCTTTCTCCTTTTTCAGAGATCATAATGTCTTTTTCATTGATTACTTCCCATTTTTCATCAAAGAATTCTGCATAAGTCCTGACAATTTCCTGCAGCGTAACCTGTATCTCATTTTTTTCCTCCAGTGTAATCTGCCCCTCCAAAGCATACCCCTCCAATACTTTTGCTATATCTTTTTCGGTATTGATCTTCGATAAAAGTTCATGCACAAAAAGCCCGATTCTTACCTTTTCATTTCGTACCTGATAGTTTTTTGAAGGTGTTGCAATCTTGATAGAAGTACTTTTTTCATTAACATTTTTAAGATTCTCAATATTCTGGGTTTTAAAAGAGGAACTTTTCTCTTTTGAATATTTCTTCAGCATCTCAGGATTTACTGCATACACATCAAACTCATCAGCCTGTTCGGGATTTTTTGTTTGAAGGAATTCCAAAAGCTCCAGATTATTAGAAGTCTTATTGGCTTTTTGAAGATAAAAAAACAATTGTTCAACAGGTCTTGTCGTCGCAACATACTGAAGACATAATCTGTCAATAAGGTTTTTATAAGAATTTTTAGTATTGAAAAACAGAATCTCATCATCATAAGCTTCCAGGTTTTTACTGAACTGATTGATGTTGACCGATTTTAAAGCTTCATTCTCATTGGTATCAAACCAGTTGGTAAATTCACTGTCCCGGTTTTTGTTCATCATAGGAATAAAAACAATCGGGAATTCCAATCCTTTAGACTTGTGGATGGTCATGATCTGGACAGCATCAATATTTTCCGAAGCCTGAATGGTATAAGAAGAAGCCTCTTCGTCCCAATATTTCAGAAACTCTTTAGTACTGGCACCTGCATTCTGTGTAAAGTTGAAAAGCATTTCCAGGAAGTTCAGTAAAAAGTCTGTTTCTTTATTTTCAACAGAAAATTCATTGATGTAATATTCTATAAAATTATAAAGATTGAATCTCGGGAAGTTGTCCTGTTTAAGCTGCAGCGAATATTTTTGCTGAATAAACTGCAGAATTTCTTCGTGGCCTTCAATATCCAGAATTTCTTTCATTCCTAAAGTAAAATCCGGCATATGAATTTTTCCCAATGTATTCAAATGATACATCATCATGATCATACAATGTTTATTCTTTGGATTAAGCTCCCAGCGAAGAAATTCAATAACAGCCTTTAACGTATTGGAAAGTTCCAGCGTAAGCCCTTTATCAGAGATCGTTTTAATATTGGTTTCTTCTCCCTTATACTCAACCTTTAAGTTACCCAGTTTTTGAGAATAACTGAAAATATCAAAATTTCCACGGCAAAGAATAGTGATGTCAGAAAACTTGAAACCATTATCCAGGCATTCCTGGATATCTTTCTGCATTCTTTCGGAAGTATCAGTGTAAAATTCTTCATTCGTAAGATTTTCGATCAGATTTACCTTTACACGTCCATCCATTTTGGATTTTGGATTTTGCTCAGCATCTGCCCCGAAAATATTTTTATGCTCTTCAAGTAGCCCTTCAGAATGAAAACGGTACAACTCATTGTTGAACTGTACAATGTTTCTTGCACTTCTCCAGTTATCTTTTAATACCAGAAGATCAGCTTCCTTGGGTGAAAATTCTTTTTTGTTAATGATATCCAGCATCAGTTTACTTTCGCCGCCACGGAATCTGTAAATACTCTGTTTGGGATCGCCTACCAATGTAAATGATGTGTATTCTGTAGAAACACTGTGATCTCTCAGCGGAACAAAATTCTGCCACTGCAGTTCTGACGTATCCTGAAACTCATCAAAGAAATAATGCTGAAACTGTGAACCTACTTTTTCATAAATAAAAGCCGAAGGTTCATTTTTAAGATTTTCATTGATCAGAATATTAAACTTGGAAAGAAGAACAAGATCGTTCTCTTCTTCAATTTTTTGAAGCTCATCCTGAATATCTTTATTGACCTTTAAAGGAAGAAGAGCAGATAAAACTTTCTCTTTCTTTTGAGTCTCAATATACAGAAGAATCAGTTTCATTCGGTTGTCCAGAAGCTGATCCAGAATTTCAAAAATCTCAGATTCTTTATGTTTCGACTTTGAAGAAGCTCCCTTCCTGTAATTATTGATAACAGATTCTTCCTGAGTCGTCGGAAAAGGAAAACCGGCTCTTTTCTGTTGATAAAAGTCTATAACCTTAGTAAAGAAGCCTCCGATTCCGTTTTTACCCTGAGCAAAATCTTCAATATCAATATTTCTTGATTTGAATAATTCAATAGAACTTGCAGCCAGCTCTGCAGATTGCTTTTTATTAAGAACAATCTCTTTACGAAGCGTATTCTTTATATTCTCATAATTGGCATCGTCAAAACTTTTATTGCTTTTCAGATGCTCGTAGTGAATATCCTTTACAAATTCCTTCGCAGAATCATAAAGGTTTTTATTTAGATTGATCCTTTCATTGTTTTCAAGACTGTAGTCTACATAATCCATGAAAGAATTCGAGATCGTCTCATTTTCACCAATCTGATCCAGCATTTTATCAACGGCTTCTATCAGAAACGGCTCAGCTTCAATTTCAAGATTAAAATTTTTCGCCAGTCCCAATTCATAGGAAAAGCTTCTTACCAGTCTTGAGTTAAAACGGTCAATCGTTCCGATATTCAGTGTGGAATAATTGTGGAGAACGTAGTCCAGTAGTTTTTTAGAACGTTGGTGAAGATCGTCGATTGTAATTTTCAACCCCTGTTCTTCAAATGCTTTCTGGATATTTTTCAGATCTGTATTCTCAGCATAATCTTTAGCTGAAAAATTTCCCAGCCATGATAAAATTCTTTCCTTCATCTCATTCGCTGCCTTATTGGTGAAAGTAAGCGCCAGAATATTCCTGATCGACTGCTGTTGATTAGGATAGCGGAGACAGATCATCAGAAGCCTTTGTACCAGGGCATAGGTTTTCCCGGATCCGGCAGAAGCATTGATGACTGTGTAAGAATTTTGCATTGTTGAAAGAGAATTGAGACTGCAAGTTAGCTAAAATTTAAAAGAAATTTTAACAATTTAATCCACTGATTTAACAGTTTAGAAGGCAAAAATTAAAAAGAAATATTAAAACGCGTTAACTGTGGTTAAACTTATGGGATACATTAAAAATAATTTTAGCTTTGCTTTATAAAAAATAGCCTGTGAAACTTAAACTATTCTTTTTCTTATCCTTTATTCTTTTTATCCACACCCATGCCCAAAATTATATATTTGGTAAGATCACTTCCGAAAGCGGTACTGAAATGCAGGATGTGAATGTAGTAAATATAAGAACCGATGAGATAGTAGTATCAAACCGGGATGGCCATTTTATGATTTCCGGAAGGCAGGGAGATGAATTACGTTTTATAAAAGCGGGTTATGAGCGTCTTACAAAAATAGTTTCTCAGGAAAATACACAATCTCCCATGAATATAAGTCTTGTACGCCAGACTATTCAGATTCCTGAAGTAGAAGTAAAACAAGGGCTTACCGGAAACCTTAAAATAGATTCTAAACTTTACAATAAACCGAAAAAGGTTGAAAAACTGATCAAAGAAATGGATCAGTATATTGCTCAAAAATCAGATCCCAGAATATTGGCAGCAAAACCCGGAGAATTTGTACAGCCGAAAGGGGAGGGATTTTTTATAGGAAAAGTTAAAAATAAATGGGATGATGTAGATTTAATGAAATATATCAGAGCTAGCCTTGGTGATGATTATTTTACCCATCTTAAAATAGAGAAACCTCTGATAGACCATTTTATATATTATGTTTTTGCAGGTGGCTTCGAAAGGAAAAAAATCCTGAAATACGGATTCTGCAGTGAGGCGGATCTGAACAGGTTTCAGCGTTTTGTCCTGACAAGAATTTCATCCTATCATGCTCCACAAACTCAAAGATAATATGGAAATAAGATGTATCAAAAGAGTTTTATTATTGGTGCTTTTTTGTGTCGCTTCAGAATTCTGGGCACAACAAAAAATATCGGGAAATGTAATCACAGGCGATGATCTGGATTTAGTACCTGTGCTTGTTGTTAATATTTCAGAAAATAGAAGTGTACTAAGTGATATGTCCGGGCGATTTGAAATCGAAGCCAAAGAAAATGATGAGATCAGATTTGTAAAAGAAGGATATTACCGTGTTGATAAAAAATTGACCAGAGAAGAGATCAATGCTCCGTTCAATATTATGCTGAAGAAAATGGAAATTCAAATTCCAGAGGTTAAAATTAAGTACAAGCCTACCGGAAATCTGGCAAAAGATAATCAGCACTATAATGAATCCAGAAAACTTCAGGCTCTAAAATCAGATATGGAAGACTATATGAGAAGTCCGTTAAATCAGCCTTTACCTGGTAATACCGTATCTAAAACCTTTACCGGTCATGATTTCAATGCTGGGCAGGTCAGTTTGTTTGGCGTATTTAATGCCGTAAAGAAACTGGCACAGCCCAAGGTTACCAAAGCGAATTACAATGAAACTCAGGATTTCCTCAAAAGAGTCAGAAATGAAGTGAACCTGAATTTCCTGAAAAAATACGGAATGGATGAAGAACAGATTGATGCATTTCTTCTGTATGCTGATAAAACGCGTTCATTGGCGAAAAGATACCGAAAAGATTTTAGTATCACTGTCGTTGAATATGAACTAAAAGTTGCCTTCGGGGAATATAGTAAAACACATAAACTAGAAGGAACTCAAGAATAATATATACATTAAAAGTTGGCTTATATCACTGAAAATATTGAAACATTAAAGCAAAGAAAAATTTTTCTTTTCCTGCTGCTTCTTTGCAGTACTTTTGTTATAGGTCAACAGAAAGTAACGGGGCGAATAGTGGATGACAATGGCGAAAATTTGAGTAAAGTGATCGTGATTAATATGTCTACTGATAAGAAAGTATATTCTGATTCTGAAGGCATATTTTCTATTGATGCCAATCCTAATGATGAATTAAGATTTGTAAAAGAAGATTTCAACAGAGTCTCCAGAAGAGTTCTTATCAATGGTAATAACTTACCTCTGTTTATTACACTTCGCCAGATTCCCAGAGATGTGGGTGAAGTAAAAATTGTAAAAAAACTCACCGGAGATCTGGAAACAGATTCCCGGATTGTGGCCAAAGTAGATAAAGGAGAGCAGGTAAGAGATGCTGTTGGCCTTCCACAGCCCGTGGGAAAAATGAGAGAAAAGCCGGCAGAAGTGAAAAGTGTTCTTTTACCCATACTTTTAGGAAACCTCAATGTTCAGGGCGTATATGATCTGATTAGCGGGAAAGCCAGACGGCAGAAAAGACAATACAGATATGATGATCTTCAGGAACATATCGCCTGGGTTCGGGACAGAATAGACGATGAATATTTTATCAAAGCCGGAATTCCTGGTGACAGAATTTCAGAATTTATTCAGTTTTCATTTCTTGCAAAACCTCAGGTAAGAACCTATGTAAAAGCAAGAAATCTTTCCGGAGTCATGCTGAGACTGGAAGAAACAGCACCTCTTTTTATAGAGCGATTACAACAAAATCAAAAGTAATTTAAATGTTAATAAATTCTTAAAATATTGGAATAAAAATTGATACACTCTTATGGTAACAATCCAAATTCACAAATTTTATGAATAAAAACATTTTTGCAGTAGCTATTGCAGCATTAGGTTTTGTCATTGGCCTCGGGTTTTTAGGAAATGCTATTAAAAACAGAAATAAATCAGAAAATACCATTTCTGTAACAGGGTTAGGAACCAAACAGTTTACATCCGATCTGATCACCTGGTCCGGAAGTTTTTCCAAAAATAATGTAGACCTGAAATCGGCCTATGATGAACTGGCAATGGATAGAAAAGTAATCAATGACTATCTGCTTTCAAAAGGAATACAACAGAAAGAGATCGTGTTTTCTTCGGTAGATATTCAGAAACAGTTCAGAAGCTATAATGATTCAAACGGAAATTATGTTCAGGGTGAATTTTCCGGTTACAATCTTACCCAAAAAGTTTCTATTGAAAGTAAAGAGGTAGGGAAAATTGAAAACTTATCCAGAAATATTACCGAAATTATCAACCGCGGAATTGAATTCACTTCTTCTTCACCTGCCTATTTCTACACCAAACTGGCTACAGTGAAACAGGAAATGATCGCCAGCGCAACGAAGGATGCAAAGGAACGTGCTGAGAAAATTGCGGAAAACTCAGGAAGTAGTCTGGGAGATCTGAAAAAGGCAACCATGGGTGTGATTCAGATTACAGCACCCAACTCCAATGAAGATTATTCCTATGGCGGAACTTTTAATACTTCATCCAAAGAAAAAGAAGCCAGTATTACCATCAAACTGGAGTATGAAGTAAATTAATATAAATATCAGTAAAAGAAAAAGAAAAACGCCGGAATAGCTTTCCGGCGTTTTATATTTTAAGCATAAATAATTTTATGAATTTCTTTTTTAGCTTCCTCTATATTTTCAGGAGTGTAGTTGGCAAGCAGCCATAAGTTTAAAGATTTTTTTCCTTCACCATAACTAGGTTGTACATGGGTGGTGTCAATCAGGCTGAAATTATTTCTTTGATAAAAAGAATACCGTCTTGATGCATCCTCACTCAATTCTGCAGGTTCAATTTCCAGGATAATACTTGGATAATTTTCAGATAAATGATTCATAATATGAGAACCCAGTTTTTTACTTCTGAATGCTTCAAACACTTCAAAATGTTCTACGAAAACAAAAGAACTCAGCTTCCAGAGAATGAGGTAGCCGATAGCTTCCGACTCATGGATAACAGACATGAATTCTACATAAGGATTTGAAAATAAACTTTCAAACTGATCTTTATCTCTTTGTTCGTCTACAGGAAAAGTCGAAGTATAAGAAGTATAGATTTCCTGAACTCTATGATCTTCTGCGGAAATAATCGGTAAAAATTCCATAATTTTATAAATCAAAGACGCTAGGTCTTCTGGTGATGAAAATATCTTTAATCCAAAGGATGAATGCCAATCCCAGGTAGATCAGAAAGAAAAAACCAGCTGTTGCAAAAGTGGAATAGATGAAGAAAATTCTCAATTTAGAAACAGGAATTCCCAGCTTGGCCCCCATTCTGGTCAGAACACCAAACCATTCTCTTTCCATTTTATGACGGATATTACTCAGCATTTTCAGATTGTTATTTAAAAGTTTGAATCTAATACTCAAAGTTAAGGAATTTTTTTGACAAAGATTTTTGATTGACAAAAGTGTCCGGATAAGGTTATCCTTTTAAAAGTTTAAATCCGATAGCGCAGGCTAAGCAGTTCTTCGGCTCGCAATAGGTTTTATAATGATAAATTAGACTTTGACTTTCCATTGCATTGCTGACCTTTAATCCAAGTTTTTTCCAGCTTGTAATAATGGTGTTTTTCTCTCCGGCAACAGTTTTGTAAAGCTCAATAATGTCGTCTGCAATTTCTTCCTGATGATATCTGTAATAAGCATATTGTAAAGGGATTACCGTGTTTAAAATGAGAAGATCTGCAAAATCTTTACTCAATGTTTTGGGTTGTACTTTGGAAATACTTCCGAAATTAAAATGAAAATCCCAATATTCAGAGGCTTTTATAGATTTGAAAATTGTGTACAGCTGTTCTGCACTTCTCGCTTCCATAATTTTTGAAAACAAATTCTGATGTTGGTAAAGATCTGCTAATTGAGACAATCGGATGGTTGGGAAATTGGGAGGTCTTAATCTTAAAAATTTAGGATGAATTTTTACATCGGAAATGGAAAATTTGGCTTTAACGAAATCGAATTCTCTTTTCCATATTTTCATCTGACCGTCTTTAGGAGCGTCCAGCCATCCTGAAATTCCGAATAGCAGGGCTTCAAGCTGAAGAGGATTCTGACGGATTTTATTTATAATACTGTAATCTACACTTTCTGCAATCTGCCTGAAAATAGCAGCATTTACTTTTAAACCAAATGAGTACGCAAAACTGTGAAATAGAACAGCCTCAAAATTATTTTTATATAGATATAAACTCAGTTCAAGTTCTGAAGATTTCTCATCCAGCTTTTTCAGGATACTTTCTTCATAAAAATTCAACGGGATTTTTTTCGGATCAAAAATTTTTTCACAGGCAATAAATTCATCACCATTTATAAGCTTTTCATATTTCCAAAGAATATGTTTATCGATATAATTTTGCAGTTCTAGCGTTGGAACCTTCTTTCCGGTAAGTTCATTAATGTCTGTGTCATGCTGGAATACAACATGGAGAATGATATTCTGGTAATTGGGATCCTGGGAATGATTGTGGAAAATCCAGTCTGAAGAGCGTACATGCAGTTCTATATTTCCTGCGAGAAGTAAGCCATTGATTTTGATTTTAGCATCAAGAAAATCAGGGCCTGCATTTTTGTTCCATTTTCCGAAATGGATAATCTCAACGGAATTTCCTTCAATATCCTTGAAGTCAAAATATTTGAAAATCTTATAGTTCCAAAGATATTGAAGTAATTTTTCCGTCATAAGTGTGACGTAAATATAATAGAAATATTATACTTTCGTCAGCTCCTTATTAAAATTTTCTATGGTTGTTCTATACATTTTCTCATAGATAGGAAGAATGTTTTTCAAATCGAATTTTATTGCCTGATCTTTCGCATTTTGCTTCATTTTGGCTAAAAGTTCATCATTACTTAACAGCTTGATGGTGTAGTTGCTCATCGCTTCCACATTTCCGATTTCAGCAAGATATCCGGTTTCCCCCTGAATATTCACCTCAGGAATTCCTCCCGCATTGGAACTGATGACCGGCGTATAAGCTGCCATGGCTTCCAAAGCCGCAAGACCAAAACTTTCCTGCTCTGAAGGCAGAAGAAATACATCCGAAAGCTGTAAGATTTTATAAAGATCATTTACCTTTCCTAAAAGACGTATTTTGGAAATAAGTTCAGGGTTTTCCTCCAGAAACTGATTTACTTTTTCCATGTCAGGACCTTCACCAATGATAATCAGTTTGGATTTTACCTTTTTTTCCACATTTTTAAAGATCTGCAGTACTTCGTCTACACGTTTTACAGGACGAAGGTTGGATACGTGGATCAGAATCTTTTCATCAGGATTGGCAAACTGTGTTCTCTGGCACTCAGAGCAGTCATCAAATTCAGAATTATCAATAAAGTTGGTAATCACCTGAATTTCTTTTTTGATGTTGAAAAACTGAAGGGTATCTTTTTTCAGACTTTCAGAAACTGAAGTAATAGCATCAGACTGATTGATCGAAAATTCTACTGCGTGTTTATAACTTGGGTGCTGACCTACAAGGGTAATATCTGTACCATGCAAAGTAGTCACCAACGGAATATCATTATTGTCCTCCTTAAGCATTTGTTTTGCCGTAAAAGCGGCATATGCATACGGAATGGCATAATGTGCGTGTAGAAGATCCAGCTTGTAAAGATTGACAACCCTGTAGATCATCGAACTTAATGCAATATCATAAGGCTGATACTGAAAAAGAGGATAGGTCTGAACATTGACCCTGTGAAAGAAAATATTCGGGTTGGTAATGTCTAATCTTGCAGGAAGTGCAGAACTGATGAAATGTACCTCATATCCTTTATTGGCAAGGGACATTCCTAATTCTGTTGCTACAATTCCGCTTCCTCCATAGGTGGGATAGCAAAGTATGCCTATTTTCATTAGATTATTGTTGTTTTAGTTTTGTATTATTTGGTGTTTGTTGAGGTTGTCACATTTAGATCTAGACCTATTCCAGGCTTCAGCTGATCATTAACCAATACAGGAAGTCTTCCCCATATTTTTGTCTTTCCGTTTAAAGCATCTGCAGTTGCATTCATAGAATCGTCATTGTTTTCATAAGAAACAAGAACTGTTGAAACTTTTGAAATATCAATATCCTTTAATGCATAAGCACTTCCGAATACATTCAAAATAACATTTTGATTTTTGGTAAGATCGGAAAGTATTTTTTTAGATTCTGCTGATATTTTATAGGGCTTATAAGCCGTAGAATTGTCTTTGTGGAAACCTACAATAACTGTAGATCCCGCTGGAATCGTATTAATTTCGCCAGCTTTTTTAATGATGGCATTGTTTCCTAATCGGTTGGCAAAAGTTTGATAAGGCGCTTCTTCCAGAGGAACATAATAAATCTGTTTTTCTGTAAGGGGAAGTAATTTCTTTTCATCCTTTAATAAAGTCAGGGCATTGGAATAAAGATTCTGTACCAATTGGGTGTGAGAATCGTTATTTAAATCTTTATTGATGTTTTCAGGGTTTTTAGGAGTGTATTGGGTAAGGCCAAGAAAATATTTTGTTAGTAAGATCTTTTTCACACTTTCTTCCACTCTGGATTGTGGAATTTCTCCTTTATCAATAGCTTCTTGGATCAGTTTTTTACCTTCAGAAACACCTTGAGAGAAAAGCATAATATCATTTCCTGCTTTAAAGGCCATAGCATCCAGTTCGCCCGGTTGGTATTTATTCGCTACAGCGCCCATGTTCAGAGCATCTGTGATGATTAAACCTTTATATCCTAATTTATTTTTCAGTAATCCTGTAATGATATTTTTAGAAACTGAAGCTGGGATTCCCTTTCCAGATTCTAAGCCTGGAACATATAAATGAGCAACCATTACCCCGCCAATTCCTTTATTCATTAATGCCTTGAATGGAGCCAGTTCCACGGTGTTAAGTCTTTCAATATTGTGAGAAACTACAGGAAGATCAAGGTGAGAATCTGTGCTGGTATCTCCATGTCCCGGGAAATGTTTAATAGCAGCTAAGATATTATTATCCTGAAGACCGTTAGAATAGGATAGGGCAGAGCTGATTACATTATTTACTTCAGATCCGAAGCTTCTGTTACCAATAATCGGATTATTAGGATTGGTATTTACATCTACTACAGGTGCAAAATCCCAGTTGATACCCATTCTGTGACAATCTTCTGCAATTTTTGCAGCCATCTGATACAGCAGTTTTTTATCCTGAATAGCACCTAATGTCATTGCCCATGGAAATTTGTGAGCCTTGGCAATTCTCTGATAGATTCCCCATTCTGCATCCATTCCGATCATTAAAGGAACTTTAGAGGTTCGTTGAAATTCATTCACCAGATTAATTTCCCTTGCTGCATCATCCTGCATTAAAATCAGACCGCCTATTTTATCATTCGTAACAATGTTTCTTACCTGGCTGATATAGTCTTCTCCTCTGTTGGTATATAATGCCACAATAAAAAGCTGTCCTAGTTTTTCATCCTGAGAAAGATTTTTATATGTGGTATCAACCCATTGCTGAGCTTTTTTTACATCTTCCTTGGAAACATTTTTCGGCTGATATTGTGCCTTCACATTAGGGTTTATCAATGCGACAATAAAGAGTGAAGTATATAATAATTTCTTCATGACTTTTTTGAATAAGAACAAAAATACAATTAAAAAAGTGAGGAAAACAAAGTTTTTGAGTTTTTTGGTATATGATTTGAATACGCAATATGTATAATAACTAAACTTTAATAGAAATGAAAAAAATACTTCTCTTCTTATTCCTGGGTGCTGTAGGTTTTACTGCTTATAGCTGTGATAACAATGATGATACTGTAGTACAAGGAACAGATTATGATACAATAAACCAATCATTTGATATAAGCCCTACTTTTACTAAAATTACCGACAATCTTTACAGATGGAGTGATGATTTTAACAAGCCATTAGTACAATCCGATATGGTGCTTATTTATATGCAGATTGGAACTGATGGAGATTCTCCTGTATGGAAACTTCTTCCGTATACATCTTATGTGGGGAATGCAAATAATGATGCTGTAGATTATATTTTTGATTTCAGTAAATATGCTGCTACTATTAATATTAATTCTACAAATACATTCAGCTTGACAGCGAATCCGTCATACTATCAGAATAAAAAATTCAGAGTTCTTATTCTTCCTGCAAATGGAACAGGAACTGGTGGAGCAAAAATGGCGAAAGGTACTGCCGTAGATTACAACGATTATAAAAGTGTAATTAAATATTACAATATCGACGAGTCTAAAATCAAGACTAAATAATTTAGAAATATCTTTTCAGTTTTTTATAATTAAAAAAGTCCCGGGAGAATATCTTCCGGGGCTTTTGATTTATTGCTAAAAATAGGGAAGATATTTATCACAATATAAATATGGCAAGCTTTTAATGTAAGTATATTTTTTTATCTGTATCAAAATGTTCAGAGGGTAATTTTGAGTCTGTATGAGCTGGAAAAAGGATCAATAAAAAAACCTCAGAGTTGCTCTGAGGTTTTCTTTTATTTAGTTATCATTGTCATCAAGAAGATGTCCAAAGAAGTCTTTTTTTGTTTGCAGGTATCCCTTGCTTATTTCATTGGCAGGAATCTGTAACGGTACCCTTGAATTAAGGTGAATATTGCTGTCTACCACATACTTTACCTTTTCAGGATTATTGGTAAGAAGGTTAATATCTTTTACATCCAGTAGATTAAGGATTTCAATGGCTATATCAAAGTTTCTGTCATCTGCAGGAAGTCCCAGTTCAAGATTAGCCTGTACAGTGTCCAGACCTTTTTCCTGTAGTGAGTATGCCTTCAGTTTGTTGATGATCCCGATGTTCCTTCCTTCCTGGCGAAGGTAGATGATAATTCCACCGTTTTCATGGATATATTTCATTGCAGCATCCAATTGTTGGCCGCATTCACATTTTTTTGAATGGAAAACTTCTCCGGTAATACATTCTGAATGGAAACGAACATTGACCGGTTTTGAAAAATCTGTATTTTCCGCAACAATGGCCATATGGGGCATCCAGTCGTTTTCGTTTTCGGAGAAAGCAATCATTCGGAAAGTGCCGTGCTCTGTGGGAACATTGGCTTCCGCCTGAATTTTAATCATTGATAGTTCAATTAGTTTTAACTTCCTGGCAAAGTATCTTCAATAACAGAAATATTGGTTTTTAAACGCACCAGATATCTGTTAAGAACTTCATCGTCGTCTCTGTCAAGATTTTGCCTTAGCTTTTGAATTTTTTTATATGATTTTTCGAAGCTTTTAAGGGCTCTGCTTTTTCCTGCAGAATTGCTGGCATCAATAGCATATAAATAATTCTGAAGACTGTATTTCAAGCTGGTAATCTCATCATTTAATCCGTTGTTTTTAAACTTGGGAAAAGTAGAGATCATGTTTGAAATTTCAGAGGCATTGACATTCTGTTTGATATTGATATTAAAATTCTTCTTTGAGCTTCTGTCTGAATCAGAACCTTTAGCATCACTATAAAAATTATTTGACAACGGAGAAAGATTAAGCTTTTCCGTTGCGCAGGAAGATGTTAATATGATAAGTACTCCAAAGAAAAATAGTCGTTTCATTTTTGTTGCCCTTTTTGATAAAGGATTGGGTTAAGACTTTCATCATTGTACATTTTCATTTGTTTGTACACTTTCATCTTAACATTACCGTTTTCAATATCAGTAAGCAACTGATCTATAGAAGTTGATAGGTCTTCTTTCTGAGTAAGCAGAACATCCAGTTTGGCCTGGCAGTTGTTTCTGTGTTCTTCAGAAGCGGATTCTCTATGAGCTTCTAACGACATATGATAAACCTTTAATGCAAGAATTGATAGCCTGTCTACTGCCCAAGCGGGAGTTTCTGTATTTATTTTTGCTTCAGGTTTAGGAGTTATATTTTCAAACCTATTAAGAAACCAGCTGTCAATATATTCTACCAGATCAGTTCTTTTCTGATTGGAAGCGTCTATTGTTCTCTTCAGTTGAAGAGCTTCAGCCGGATCAATATTTTCATCTCTAATTATATCTTCCAAATGCCATTGAACGGTATCAATCCAGTTCTTTGCATACAAAATCCGTTCCAAACTATCTTTTTCGAACGGGTTATTAATTAGAGTGTTAACGTCATCAGACACGTGATAGTCTTCAATAGCTTGATTGAAGACTTTCCATGCAGTCTCAGTAAATTTCATTAATTCTACGGAATTTTAGTTGCTGGAAGAATTGTTATTGTTGGAAGCCGATTTGTTTTCAGAACCTGGTTTATCTTCTTCTTTTACTGCATCTTTAAATTCTTTGATTCCAGAACCTACTCCTCTCATTAATTCCGGAATTTTCTTTCCTCCAAAAAGTAATACCAAAAGTATTGCTACGATAAGGATGTGCTGCCAAGATAAGGCAAGTATTGTTAGTGTATTCATCTCTTAAAATTTTTGTAAAGTTACACTTTTTTTAATATGAAATCCAACCTAATGGATCAACTGGTGTACTTCCGTTCCATACTTGGAAATCAAGTGTATAAGCACCATCAAAATCCTGAGCGATTGTACCTACCGGAGTTCCTGATGAAACCTGCTGTCCTTTGGAAACACTTACGTTTCCTAAGTTGGAATAAATGGTAAAATAACTTCCGTGTTTAATGATTACAGTCTTTGTTCCGTCATTGTTGGCGAGAACTGAAGATACTGATCCCGGGAACACTGATTTTGCACGTGTACCTGAAGGAACGGAAATTTTGATCCCGTTATTTTCTTCTGTAATATTTTTAAAAACCGGATGTGGCTGTCTTCCGAAACGGTGAGTAATTTGTCCGGCTCTGTCTGCAGGATAACTAAGTCGTCCTCTGTTGTCTGCAAAGCTGTTTCCTGTAGCGGTGGAAACTCCGTAGCTTGTCATGGCTTTGGTCTCCGCTGCTTTTTTATCTTCTTCTTTTCTTTTTGTAAGAGCTGCTTCTGCTGCTCTCGCGGCAACGAGTTTATTGGCAGCTTCTTTAGCTCTTGCATTCGCCTCATCAGAAGCTTTTTTAGCGGCTACTCTTCTGGCTTCATCTCTTGCGTTAGCTTCTGCCTTTGCTGCTTCTTCATTACGTTTTCTTTCTTCTTCCGCTCTTTTTGCTGCAAGGTCTGCGGCTCTCTTAGCTTCAGCTTCAGCAATTCTTCTTTCTCTTTCAAGGGCTTCAGCTCTTGCTTTAGCTTCCGCCTCGATTCTTGCTTTTTCTCTTTCAGCAGCCAGTTTTGCTAAACGTATTTTTTCTGCTTCCGCCTTTTTTCTGGCTTCTTCTTCTGCTTTGGCAATTCTGATCTCTTCTGCAATAATAGCTCTGATCTGTCCTTCCAATGCTTTAGACTGAACTTGTTTTTGCTTAAGTTCAGCTGTTAATTTGGATTCATTTTTCTTGAATTCGGCTACTAATTGTTCTTTTTGAGCTCTTTCAGCATTGATGGTTGCCAGATCTTTCTGTTGGTTAACCAAAAGAGATTCCTTCGCTTTTACAGAATTTTGTTTTTGTGCGATGGTCTTTTTAATAAGATTGGCAGCATCTGTGATTTCCGCTGCTTTTTTATCCTGATAGTCTGAGTATTGTTTCAGATACTGAACTCTTCGTATAGCTTCTCCTAAATTTTTAGCAGAAAGTATAAAAGTTACTTTGTTCTGTACTCCTTTGTTTTTATAAGCATTCACCAAAACTTCAGCATAGTTTTTCCTCAAAACGGCCAGCTCTTTATTCTGACGGTTGATTTCCAGCTGACGTAAGTAGATATCATCCTCAATGAATCTTTTTTCTTTCTGTGTATTATTATAAACCTTTTCTCTTAAAACCAATTTTTGGTTGACATTAGAAAGATAGGCTACGGAAAGTTTAGATTCACTTCTGGTTTTAGCTAAATCGGTATTTATTTGTGCAATTTGTTTTTTAAGTTCGGCATTCTGCTTCTGCAGCTGTTCTTTGGTCTGCTGTCCCTGGTGCAGTCCGAACATCAAAACACCTATTAAAAAGCTAAATTTTCTAATCATTTAATCTCAATTTTCTTATAACTGGATGGTACAGAATAAGGTGTTTCCATCCTCGAAAAGTCAAATTTCGTGTTTTCCAGTAAAATCTGACTAGATTTTGAGCCTTTTATAATTATTTTAACATTTTTCGGAAGACGTATTCCTTCGTATTCATTCCAGTCACTGTATGAAACTTCCAGTTCATCTGATGACAGAATATCTTTTAAATTGACGGCTAACAAATCGTAATTGGTGTCGTATTGGAGGGCCACTTTGTACTCTCTGTTTTTTTCATCCGTTACTATTTTCTGATTTTTATTGGAAACCATTTTAAAACCCTGTGCATTTTGAGTGAGATCAAACTGTCTGTCGTTGATTTTTACAAAGGTTCTTCCCAGTAAGATTTTTTCCAATGATTTATAATCAATGAAATTAACATTCAGCAGATTATTAAGATAGTCAAAATCGGAATCTATATAGGTTTTATTAATTTTATCCTGTCCTTTTATACCTTCCGGAGTGGCAATACCTCTGGCAGCATTGATGAATAATGCTCTAAGATTCATCCAAACCTTTTTATCATTTTCAATATAGATGGTTGCGTCCAGTGTAGGAACATAACTTCCTGTTTCTACTCTTACTTTGCTGTCTATTTTGATTTGTTCAAATTTTGGCGGAATTAATACATGTTCATAGAAAGTAAGTTTATCACTTACCGGTTCATTTACATCTTTTGGATTTCCATTGTCTTTTGCAGTATTAATGCTGTCCCGTGTATGATCAGTATTGTTTTGGGCAGCATTACGGGTCTTACAGGATGATAAGGCAAGAAGCAATAAAAGAAATGGGAGCCAGTTTTTCATGTATTTATCTTTAATTAAAAAATACGTTGCAATATTAACGCCAAACCACACAAAATGTTTTGTGTGGTTTGATGATGTGTTGTTTAAGTTAAATATTTTATATTCTTATTTAGATAGAAAATCTAAAACAGAATAGTCACCTAAAGAAATTTCTCTGGAAACTCCGAAATATTGTGCAGAATTACCGATCATAGAATTGGATAGATTTCCATGATTGATTCTTGTATTTTCCTGGATCAGGGAATTTTCAATATTTGAATTGACAATGATGGTATTGTTTCCTAATGAAACACCAGGTCCTACTTTTGAATTGGATATTTTTACATTTTCTCCAATAAAGCAAGGCTGAATGATCAGGGAGTTTTCAATCACAGCAGAAGCAGGAAAATGAGTCATTTCCTCTCTTTCGTATTCAAGAATTTTGCTGTTGGTTTCTACGGTAGCATTTTTATTACCGCAATCCATCCAGTCATTTACTTTTCCAAGGGTAAACTTAGCGCCTTTAGCTCTAAGGTTTTCAAGAGCTGTTGTTAACTGGTATTCGCCTCCGTTTTTAATATCATTATCCATGATATAATTAATTTCTTCCATTAGCTTTTCAGCGCTGTTGAAATAATAAATACCGATAATGGCAAGATCTGAAACGTAAGTAGTTGGCTTTTCAACAAAGTCGGTAATGAAACCATAATTATCTAATTTTACTACTCCGAAAGCGGATGGATCTTCAACACTTTTTACCCAGATTACACCGTCAGAATTTTTGTCCAACTGGAAGTCTGCGCGGAAAAGAGTATCTGCAAAAGCAATAACGATATCTCCCTGCATAGACTGTTCTGCACATTTGATAGCGTGAGCGGTCCCAAGAGGATCGTTCTGATAATATATACTTCCTTTTGCTCCCAGCTTTTCAGCAATCTGAATAAGGGATCTTTCGATCTCAGGTCCAAAATCTCCGATGATAAAAGCTACCTCTTCAATATTTTCTCCTGCAACTTTAGCAATGTCTTCCACTAATCTCTGTACGATAGGTTTTCCTGCAATAGGAATAAGAGGTTTTGGAACTGTCAGTGTATGTGGACGTAATCTGGAACCACGTCCAGCCATAGGGACAATAATTTTCATAAATTATATGTATAAAAGATGTTTTGTTAGTTGTTTTGAATATTTAAGTTAAAGATAATAATTAAAACCTTTGATGAAGTATGATTTATATCTTTTTAAATAATTGTTTAGATTAACAATAGGTTTGTTTACAAGCAAAATAAAGACCAAAGTTTAAGGTCTTTTGATGATTTTGGATACTATCGTCTTTTCCTTAAAAAGTACCAAAGCTAAGAATAATATGAGAAATAGGTTGCCTATCAAATAATTGGTTCTGAAATAATAGAATGAAATCAATGAGCCGATAATGGTGAAGCTCAGATACATCAGTATTTTTCCTGTATTATAATGAATAGGATATTGCTTTTGTCCCCATATATAGGAAATGATCATCATAGACATAAAGGTAATCAGCGCTGCCATGGCACTTGCCCAATATCCATATTGAGGAATGAATAAGAAGTTGATAAGAATTGTGATAGATGCTCCAATAACAGAAATATATAAACCAACTCTTGTCTGGTCTGATAACTTATACCATATGGAAAGGTTAAGGTAGATTCCCAGGAATAAAGCTCCTAGCATTATAAAAGGAATGATTTCAATCCCTTCATAGTAGAGAGGGTTTCTCAGGTATTTTTCTGAAATCCATTGAAGATTTACCATGAGTGCCATATAAATGATACAGCTGCATACCACAAAAATATCCATCAATACAGCATAGGTCTTGTGAGAATCCTTGTTCTTGAAACTTGAAAAAAAGTAAGGTTCAATACCCAATTGATAGGCCTGTCTGAACACAGTAATAAAGGTAGCAATCTTGTAAACTGCTCCATATACTCCAATCTGGTGACGTGCTTCTTCTCCGGGAAGAAGGTATTTCAAGAACTGCCTGTCCAATGTCTGATTCACTATACCGGCTAATCCCGCAATCATTACCGGCCAGGAGTAGTTCATAATTCTTTTCCATAATCCGAAATCAAATTTGGAAATGCTGAAGCTGAAGAATTCCTTTCCTACAATCAAAAGGGTAATTATACTTTGGATGAGATTGGCAACGAAAACATATCCGACTCCGAAGTCAGGATTATATTTTAACCCAAGTACTCCCTCAGGATGTTTAGGAAGCCATCTAATGAAGAATAAAACCAGTAAAAAGTAAACCAGGGAGCCGGCTACCTTGGAAAACATATATTTTAATGGCTTGCCTTGTAATCTCAATATAGCAGATGGAATAGTGGAAAATGCATCTAATGAGAGAATGAATAAGAATATGATTAGATAATTGACCTGATCAGGAGTTTCAAAGGCCTCAGCAAGCTGAAATCTGAAGACATAGCCTAGAATAAGATAAATTAATCCCATGCTGATGATACTCATTGAGCAGGTTGAAATCAATGTTTTTTTGTCAATGTTATCCTCTTGTGCAAATCGGAAGAAAGAAGTTTCCATGCCATGTGTAAGCAATACCGTAATTACACCTGCAATGGAATACCAGTCTACAAACGGTGACGAAGCAGCTGGTCCGAAGGCCTTTGTAACGATGGGTGCAATGATAAATGGAAAAATACGGACCAATACGGAGCTAAGCCCATATACCGCTGTCTGTCCTAATAGTTTCTTATACAAAGTCGAATTTTTTTTGCAAATGTAAAACTTTAAGCATTCGTTTTGCGATTTTGGGGTGAATTAAAACTTAAAATCTTAATTTTACAGAGAAATAAATTGAAATGAAAGTTCTTATAAAAAATGTAAATATCGTCAATGAAGGGAAAATCTTTGAAAGCGATATCCTGATAGAAAATGATTTAATTTCTAAAATAGCTGCCGGCATTTCTGAAGCTGCCGATCAGATCATTGATGGATCAGATAAGTATCTTCTTCCTGGAGTAATAGATGATCAGGTGCATTTCCGTGAACCGGGCCTTACTCATAAAGGAGATATTGAAAGCGAATCAAGAGCAGCAATTGCGGGAGGGATCACCAGTTTTATAGATCAGCCGAATACTGTTCCAAACGCTGTTACCCAGGAGCTATTAGCAGACAAATATGAAATTGCTTCCCAAAAAGCATATGCCAATTACGGTTTTATGATGGGAGGAACAAATGATAATCTGGAGGAAGTTTTGAAAACAAACCCTAGAAATGTTCCGGGAATCAAGTTATTTTTAGGATCATCTACAGGAAATATGCTGGTGGATAATCCTGAAACTCTGGAAAACATTTTCAGCAATACCAAAATGCTGATTGCTGTTCACTGTGAAGATGAAGCTACCATCAGAGCCAATACTCAGAAATATATGGATGAATATGGGGATGATATTCCTGTAAAATTCCACCATCTGATCAGAAGTGAAGAATCATGTTATAAATCTTCATCCAAAGCGATTGAACTTGCGAAAAAAACAGGAGCGAGACTTCATGTTTTTCACCTTTCAACAGCAAAGGAAATGGAACTTTTCCGAAATGATATTCCTTTACAAGATAAAAAGATCACCGCTGAGGTATGTGTTCATCACCTTACTTTTACCAATGAGGATTATGAAACAAGAGGAGGTCTTATCAAATGGAATCCGGCTGTAAAAACTCAAAAAGATAAAGATGCGCTTTGGGAAGCTTTGCTGGATGACAGAATAGATGTGATTGCTACAGATCATGCTCCACATACTGCAGAAGAGAAGAACAATGTGTATACAAAATGTCCTTCAGGAGCACCTTTGGTACAGCATTCACTGGTGGTAATGCTTGAAAACTATAAAAACGGTAAAATCTCCCTTGAGAAAATCGTTGAAAAGATGGCTCATAATCCTGCTATTCTTTTTAAAGTTGAAAAAAGAGGTTTTGTAAGAGAAGGCTATAAAGCAGATCTAGTTTTAGTAGATTTGAATGAAAACTGGACGGTTTCCAAAGACAATTTACTGTATAAATGTGGCTGGAGTCCACTGGAAGGAATGAATTTCCATTCTAAAGTTACCCATACATTTGTCAACGGACATCTGGTGTATGATAATGGTACAATTGCAGAAGAGAAATTTGGAGAGAGATTACTTTTTGAACCTAGAGATTAATAGCGCAAAAAGGCAAAAAAGCGAAATCATAAAATTGCAAAAACTCTCTCAGAAACTATAATAATCAATAGGAGCGGGCTTTAGCCCGCTTTCTTGTTTTAAGAATCTTCCAAATCCGCACAATCTGCGAGAATATATTTATTCATTATTTATTTCTTCGCTTTATTTCCCATATAGAAAGTAAGTTTCCCTCCGTTCATAATCTCAGAATGCTTCAACGTGAAATTCTTAATCTCTTTTCCATTCAGAAGAACTTTCTGAACATACACATTTTCCGGACTTTGGTTGATCGCTTCAATTTCAAAAGTTTTTCCGTTTTCCAGATTCAGTACAGCGTGATCAATCGCCGGGCTTCCGATAGAATAGTTCTCTGATCCAGGAGCTACAGGATAGAAACCTAATGAACTCAAAATATACCATGCACTCATTTGTCCGGCATCATCATTTCCGCCCAGTCCGTCCGGTGTTGCTTTATACTGCATTTCCAGAATACGGCGGATCTGTGCCTGCGCTTTCCATGGCTGCCCTGCCCAGTTATAGAAATAAGCAGCATGGTGAGCAGGTTCGTTCCCATGAACATATCCACCAATAATTCCTTCCCGTGTAATATCTTCAGTATCTGCAAAGAATTCATCAGGTAAATGCATGGTGAACAGCTCGTCCAGTTTTGATGCAAATTTTTTCTTTCCACCCATCATGGTAATCAGTTCATCAGGATTTTGTGGAACAAAGAAATTGTAGTTCCATGAGTTGCCTTCAATAAAGCCTTGCCCATGGGTGCTTAGTACATCAAAATCTTTTTTAAAGCTTCCATCTGCCAAACGCGGACGCATAAACCCGATGGTTTTGTCAAAATTATTTTTCCAGTTTTCAGATCGCCTGATAAACTGATTGTAGATTTCTGTTTTGTTTAAATGTTTTGCCAGTTGAGCAATAGCCCAGTCATCATAGGCATATTCTAATGTATTGGAAACTGATGTTCCGTTTTTTTCAGCCGGAATATATCCAAGATCAATGTATTGTCCGATGCCCTCGTAATTCCTTTTATTAGCTGTTTCTATACAAGCTTTCAATGCTTCTTCAGGATCACCTTCATAATTTCCCTTGATAATAGCGTCAGCCACAACGCTTACACTGTGATAGCCGCTCATACACCAGTTGTCATTGGCATAATGTGGCCAGACAGGCAGCATTTTCATTGAGAATTGATTATAATGTGCCATCATGGATTTTACCATGTCACCATTTCGTTGAGGCTGGATGATATTAAAGAAAGGATGAAGCGTACGGTAAGTATCCCACAGAGAGAAGGTGGTATAATTGGTAAAGCCATCTGCTTTATGAACATTCTGATCCAGTCCTTTATATTCTCCATTAACGTCCATATAAGTGGTGGGGTTGATGAAGGTATGGTACATGGCGGTATAAAAATTCGTCTTTTCCGTATCAGAACCTTTGATGACAATTTTATTTAATTCCTTGTTCCAGTTGTCCTGGGCTATAGCTTTAACCTGATCAAAAGTCATATTCCCGGTTTCTTTTTCCAGATTTTCCAGAGCATTGGTCTGGCTTACCGGAGAAATGGCCAATTTTAATTCAATCGCTTCATTTTCATTGGTATCAAAATCAAAATACATTTTCAGGTTCTTACCTGCAATTTCTGGGAAGTTCTTATTTTGATCAAATTTTCTCCAGAATCCTTTGTAAACCTGCTTTTCATCAAAGTTTTGCTGACCGTAAGATTTAAAAGGTTTTGAAAACTTCATAGCAAAATAAACCGTTCTGGTTCTCGCCCAACCGTTGGTCTGGCGGTAACCTGTGATGGTATTTCCGTTTTCTACCCGCACGTAGGTCCATACATTTTTCCCGTCATAATTGTAAATACCGGCCATCAGATCCAGAATAATATGAGCCTGGTCAGACTTCGGGAAAGTATAGCGGTGAATTCCCACTCTTGGCGTTGCTGTAAGCTCAGCAAGAATATTGTGATCATCCAGTTTTACTTTATAATATCCGGCTTCTGCAGTTTCGTTCTGGTGTGAAAATCTGCTTCTGTAGCCGTTTTCAGGGTTAGCTGCTGTTCCGGGATTCAATTGAAGTTTTCCTACGGTAGGCATCACCAGAAAATCTCCGAGATCAGAATGTCCTGTACCGCTGAAATGGGTAGAGCTGAATCCCACAATGGTTTTATCTTCATAACGGTAGCCGGCGCAGTATTTATACACCTCACCATTGTATTTTCCATTAAGTTCATAAGAGATAGTATCTGTTTCAGGGCTTAACTGTACAGCACCAAAAGGAACAGTGGCTCCCGGATATGTATGCCCCATTTTTTCGGTTCCGATCAGAGGGTTGACATATTGTATTAATTTTTCAAATTTTTGAGCATGAAAGTTTGCACTTAAAAATGCTAGAGAAAGAAAAACAATAGACTTGTGATTTTTCATTAATGACAATTTTTCAAAGTTTAAAATTAATTAAAATCATCATTTGCTTTTGTGTTTTAAAGTAGTTAAGGGCTATTTATTCTTTTTCAGAAAATCGGAAACCTATTCCGTGTAGGTTTTCTATTAAAACGTTTTGCTCTTCAGCCAGTACTTTTCTTAATCGGGAAATAAATACATCAAGGCTTCGTCCCATAAAATAATCATCATCACCCCAGATTGCCTTTAGAATGTCCTGTCTTTTGACCACCAGGTTTTTGTGGCGGATAAAATATAAGAGGAGATCTGATTCTCTTTGGGTAAGAGTAATGCTGTTTTCTATCCCTTGAAGGGTATAGTTTTTAGGATCAAAATTATATTTGCCCACCTTATATTGTAAAGGAGTAGTATCTGTTTTCTTAGTACGTTTAAGGAAAACCTCAATTTTCAGCATCAGTTCTTCAATACTGAATGGCTTTACCAGATAATCATCAGCTCCAATTTTAAGTCCTTTGATTCTGTCCTCTTTTAATGCTTTTGCAGAGATAAAAATAATCGGAACCTCAGCATTTTTACTGCGGATTCGCTGTGCCACCTCAAATCCGTTCATGCCAGGCATCATAATATCCAGCAGGCAGATATCAAAATCCTTACTGTTAAATGCTTCCAGAGCAGATTCACCGTCAGAATAACAGCTGATGTCATAATAACTTTCCAAACTGTCTTCCACCAGAAAAGCTATTGTTTTGTCATCTTCGGCATATAAAATTTTAGATTTCTCCATACTTACACATGATTAATTTGAAAACGGAAAGAAGAGCGTTGTACTAATTCCTTTGTCTTCATTATTTTCCACAGAAATTTTCCAGTGATGCTGCTGAACTACTTTTTTTACATAAAATAATCCCAGTCCGAAACCATTTACTTCTTCACTTCTTTTGGTATGTACCCTGTAAAATTTATCAAAAATATGAGGAATATTTTTAGCAGGAATCCCCATTCCGTTATCTTTAAACTTTAAATATAAACCTTTTGAATCTTTATAAGCTGAAATTTCAATCACAGGCTTTGTTTCACAATATTTGATGGAATTATCCAGCAGGTTGTAAATGATATTGGTAAAGTGAAATTCATCTGCCATTACTGAAGTACTGTTTTCAATATCAATCTCAATGCTGAGGTCTTTGTTTTTGTGCCGAATATTATCAGCAATTTCCTGAATAAAAGGAAGTAACAGGATTTTTTGAGGCTTTAATGACAGTCCTGCCGCATCATTTTTAGCAATATTCAATATTTTCTCAATGTGGCTGTTAAGCTTGTGACTTTGATTGATGATAATGGAAGTATAGGTCTGCAGTTTGGAATTATCCTTTACCAGTTCCTGCTTATTGAGAGCTTCCGAAGCCAAAAGTATCGAAGATAAAGGAGTCTTAAACTCATGAGTCATATTATTAATAAAATCACGCTGCAGTTCCGAAAACTTCTTCTGCTGAATGATTGTATAGATAGAATATACATACACCAAAAGGATGATGATAAGAGCAAATGTAAGCAGATACCAGAATCGTAATGAACTGATCAGATAAGTGGTTTTATCAGGAAAACGGATGGAAAAGTAATAGATCAGATTTTTATGCTTCGGAAAATTGATCACCTTGTTGCCGGGACTTTCCTGATGAGAGGTCATGTATTTTCCATAGATCATTTTATCACTGTGGCAATTGTATAATGCATACACATAATCTGTGTTGATCTGGAAGCGGGTGAACTCTGTTTTCAGATAATATTCAAGAACTACGGGGTGAAATTCATTGTTGATATTAACCACATAATAGTCATTCGCAATATTCTGTACAGGATTTTCGGTGTAGGAAGTCTTTCCTCCGGAAAGTTTTTCTGCAACCTCCATTAAGGCAATGTTGACCTTCTGGTTAAATTTTTTATCTTCAAGATTATAAGCTTGGTGCGTCCACATCAGCTGTGCTATTAAAATCCCGATAATAGCAATGAATCCCAGCGTTATGATAATATTGAGTCTTTTTATTTTCATTTCCTGAAACAATATTATCCAAAAATATCTATTTATCTTTTATTATTAACAACTCGTTAACAAATGTTAGACATCGGTTAACAAGTTGTAATTATTGTCTGCTTTACATTTGCTATATCAAAGAAAATAATCAGTTTCAAATATTAAAATGTATACTCATGAAAAAATTAAAAATTACAGCTCTTTTGGCCGTGTTGGCATTCTCTCCTTTTTATGCTAATGTATTGACTGCAGATGCTCCATCCATTGTGAAAATGGTTGCAGATGCTATTAAATGGAAATCAGAATCTATTGATGTAGGAAATATTCCTCAGGGTAAGCCGAAGTTGATCAGATTTGAATTTACCAATACAAGCTCAAAACCAATCATTATTCAGAATGTAGCTCCTTCATGCGGATGTACCACTGCAGATTATACAAAAACACCTATCCAGCCAGGGAAGAAAGGATTTGTAGAAGCTAGCTATAATGCAGCAGCATCTGGTCCGTTTATGAAGACTGTAAACGTTACTACAAGTGATAGCAAAACTCCTAAGACACTTTCATTCAAAGGAGTGGTTACAGCTTAATACATTATTTTTTTCAAAATAAAAATAGCCTGGTAAGTAATTGTCAGGCTATTTTATTTAAAAAAAGTCTACCAGTTTTAAAAAAAAGGGAGAGAATAATTATTTGTAGCATTATTTATCAATCCATTTTAAAGGATTGCATTTCAATATTTAGTATTTTTAAGAAAAAATATTTTATGAGTCTATATACACAACCTATGCTGCGCGAAGGTGCACTAAAAGATAAAGTAGCAATTGTAACAGGCGGCGGCAGCGGTCTTGGCAAAGCGATGACTAAATACTTTCTTGAACTGGGCGCTAAAGTGGTGATTACTTCCAGAAATCTGGAAAAGCTGCAGACCACAGCTAAGGAACTTGAAGATGAAACCGGAGGTAAAGTGCTTTGCGTAGCGTGTGATGTAAGAAACTGGGAAGAGGTAGAAGCAATGAAAGAGGCAACGCTGAAAGAATTCGGAAAGATTGATATTTTGTTGAATAATGCAGCAGGAAACTTCATTTCGCCAACAGAAAAACTGACTCACTCTGCTTTTGACTCCATTCTCGATATTGTTTTAAAAGGAACAAAAAACTGTACCCTTTCCGTAGGAAAACACTGGATAGATTCTAAAACACCGGGAACTGTACTGAACATTGTAACCACTTATGCATGGACAGGCTCTGCCTATGTAGTGCCATCAGCCTGTGCAAAAGCAGGAGTTCTGGCGATGACCAGATCATTAGCTGTAGAATGGGCAAAATACGGAATCCGTTTCAATGCCATTGCACCAGGACCTTTCCCTACAAAAGGAGCTTGGGACAGACTTCTTCCCGGAGATCTTCAGGAGAAATTTGATATGAAGAAAAAAGTTCCGTTGAGAAGAGTAGGAGAGCATCAGGAGCTTGCCAACCTTGCTGCTTATCTGGTTTCTGATTATTCAGCGTATATGAATGGGGAAGTGGTAACCATTGATGGTGGCGAGTGGCTTCAGGGTGCCGGCGAATTCAATATGCTTGAAGCAATTCCTAAAGAAATGTGGGATGCTTTGGAAGCCATGATAAAAGCCAAAAAATCAAATTAAATTAAACTTATAGTAAAAAAACTCCCGGATGTGTAACAAATCCGGGAGTTTTTTTTACCTATACACTAAATAATACTTTTTCAAATGAATTTTAAACTTCCAACGCTTGTTTCGACACTTGCAGTTGTCCTCTTCTCAGGATCTGCATATGCACAGCAAACTCCGAAATACGATTACGTAGAAGCATTTAAGCCATTCTTTTATCCGCAGACAGGTACAGCAACCCGTTCTGCAAGCGGACAGCCGGGACATGCTTACTGGCAGAATTCAGCAGATTATCATTTGAATGTCAGCCTGAATGAAGCTAAAAAAGAAATTACAGGAACGGCAGAAATTACCTATACCAACAACAGTCCGGATCAATTAGGTTTTTTGTGGCTGCAGCTTGATCAGAACCTGTTTGCGAAAGACTCCAGAGGAAATGGAGTAGTTCCGCTTTCCGGAAGCCGAAATGGAGCTCATGGTGAAGAGTTGAACGGCGGATATACCATTAAATCAGTCAAACTGGATGGTAAGAAAGATGTAAAATACACCATTACCGATACGAGAATGCAGATTGATCTTCCCAAAGAGCTGAAAGCCAATGGAGGGGTTACCAAAATAGAAATTGAGTATTCCTTTATTTCTCCTGATTATGGATCAGACAGAATGGGAATACAGGATACTAAAAACGGTAAAATATTTACCATGGCACAGTGGTATCCGAGAATGTGCGTATACGATGATGTTTTAGGATGGAATACATTACCCTACCTTGGAGCTTCGGAATTCTATTTGGAATATGGAAATATCACAGCCAATATTACAGTTCCTGCCAATCATTATGTAGTGGCATCCGGAGAACTTCTGAATGAGAAAGAAGTGTATAGTAAAGAAGAAATTAACAGATGGAATGAGGCAAGAAACAGTGATAAAACAGTAATGATCCGTCCTGAATCTGAAATCGGTAAAAATAAAACTTCCGGTACAAAGACCTGGAAATTTAAAATTAATCAGACCAGAGATTTTGCATGGGCATCATCTGCCGGATTTATTTTGGATGCAGCAAAAATAAATTTACCTAGTGGAAAGAAATCTTTGGCTATTTCGGCTTATCCGGCAGAAAGTGCGGGTGAAAAAGCATGGGGAAGGTCTACAGAATATACCAAAGCTGCTATAGAGCATTATTCAAAAAAATGGTATGAATACACCTATCCGGCTGCCACCAATGTAGCAGGAAATGAGGGCGGAATGGAATATCCAGGAATTGTTTTCTGTCATATGGACTCCAAAGGAGAAGATCTTTGGGGCGTTACAGACCATGAGTTCGGACACAACTGGTTTCCCATGATCGTAGGATCTAATGAAAGACTCTTCGCATGGATGGATGAAGGGTTTAACACATTCATCAACGGACTTTCCACCGAAGCTTTCAATAAAGGAGAATATTACCGTAAACCGAATCTGGCAAGATCAGGAATGTATCTGTTGACAGACAGTCTGGAACCTGTAATGGTAGGACCGGACAATATGAAAGAAAGAAGCATTGGTGCTTTGGCTTATTTTAAACCGGGAACAGGATTAGAGGTTTTAAGAGAAGCAATTCTGGGTCCTGAAAAGTTTGACAAAGCATTCAGAACCTATATAGATCGCTGGGCTTTTAAACATCCTACTCCCTGGGATTTTTTCCATACCATGGAAAATGTTTCCGGAGAGGAACTGAACTGGTTCTGGAGAGGATGGTTCTTTAATAAATGGAAAATTGATCAGGCTGTTAAAAACGTAAAATACATCAACGGAGACTTTAAAAACGGAGTTCAGATTACCGTTGAAAATATTGGACAAATGCCGATGCCTACTACTGTACAGTTGAAATTCAAAGATGGAACTGCACAGGTGGTGAAAATTCCTGTTGAAGTCTGGAAAAGAAATACTGAATGGACATTCAAGGTAGATTCTAACAAGGAAATAGATGAGGTAAAGCTGGACCCGAATTCTGTTGTCCCTGATGTCAATCTGGAAAACAATAGCCGTAAACCGTCATAAAAATGTTGGATCTATTTAAATTTAACGCAAAGCTTTCATTTGTATACTGTAATATTTTTAAGAGAGCAAAGGATGGAATCAATGAAATTGATTCTTTCTAAGCGAACGCATAACCATATAGCTTCATTAGCAACTTGTTGCGTTCTTAGCTTACTTTAGAATAAGAAGAATTCATATCATCTTTGTTTATATAAAATAAACATCCGCAATATACATCACAAAAGCCTGAGCTTACCATCGGTAAGTTCAGGCTTTTTATTTTAGGGTGTTTTTCCGGTATAAGTGAAGGGGTTCTCCTGCAATGTTTGGGGGGTCGGCAATATAATTTTGTCGTACAATATTAATTTAAAACAAAAACAACATGGAAACATTAAAATCAGTGCTTGAAGCAAGCCACGCCAAAAAAACAAAAAATGAGTTAATTGATCTTTTATCAGGAGTAGAAAAAGTGCTTACTCCTGCAGTGTACGAAAAAGTATCAGGAATTGAGACTTCAGAATTGAGTTCATTGACGAACAAAGAATTGTTAACTATAGTAGATGAATTCAAAAAGAACTATGATGAAAAATGGGAAAAATCTTTCTCCGGTGCCTCTTCTGAGATCATGAAACTGATTGCCGGTAGAATGGCTGCTGATGAAGAGATTTTCAGAACCTCTGATGCTGCCAGCGCAGATTTTGCTGCAGAATTAGGAAGTATTGATTTTGCTACTATCATTGGCGGACCTTTGGATGCCTGTGTAAAAGCACAGTCTAATGCCTCTATTGCCACTGTTAATTTTATCAACGAAGTAGGTTTTGAGCTTACGGATTCCAACAACCCGAATAGTGCGAAAAAACTGAGAATGGCAGAATTCAAATACAAAAAAAATATTCCGAACCCGGATTTTAAGGAAGATGAGCCGGTAAGTGCAACCAACCCAAAAACCATTCCTGATGATGTGGAAATTTCAGTGCCTTTTATTGCGCTGCTGAATGTCCCAAGCTTCAGAATTGAAACCTGTGAAGTAGACTTTAATGTTAAGCTTAATTCCACATACACCAAAGACGTAAGTGATGAATTTGGTATCAATGCCGGAGTTTCCGGAGGATGGGGACCTGTAAAATTCAAAGTGGATGTATCCTATAAGAGAACTTCCAGTACGGGAATCAAAGTGGAAAAAGAATATTCTCTTGGCGTAAAAGTACGTGCAACCAATGACGAAATGCCTGCCGGACTTGAAAAAGTGCTTGGACTTCTTTCACAATAATTAGATTTTACGAAAGATGATAAAACTATCAGATTACCTGGATTATCTCAACAACGAGATAATTCAGGCTCGTAAAAAAGCAGACGAAAACGCAGTTCTTATTGCCAAAGAATATGCCCGTCATGAATACCTTAAATATTTTAAGGTTCCGAGATATGCCCTGCCAAGTGTAAAGATGGATATCCCGATTAAAATCACGGATATTGATTCAGATTCCAAATATAATTTTAAACTGAATCAGGATCAGTTCGTTACAGAAATAAATGAAAGAATCCGTCTGGTGAATAGGGAGAAGAAATTTAATATTCCCGAAATCAGCAAGAGACAGCTTCAGACTGAAGAATTCAAAACCCTGTTCAGTAAACTGGAAAAAAATGATCAGAAATTCGGGCAGCTCCCAGCCAATGAAGTGCTCAAACTGGATCTCAGAAATAAAATGCAGCTTTTAAATTCAGGGATCTTCAGACCGCAGGAAGGAACAGAAGAGGAAACTGATGAATTGAAAGAAATTTTTTCAAAAGTTCTGCTGAATAAATATACCCTGGTGAATGCCAAGCTGAATAATATTTACATAGATCCCAATACCAGTGCAGCGGAAGATAAAGACAAGTTATTCATCAACCTCCATGTAGAAATGGAGGAAGAAGGAATCAGAATTGTGTCTTATAAAGACAAAGACGGTAATGAAATAGAACAGATAACTTTTGAGTAATGCAGGAACTTATTCACTTTACAGTACAGAAAATTAAGGAGCTTCTGGAACAGTTCAATGAAGTTCAGTCCTTATATCTGTCAAAATCATTTGACTTTGATACCCGTTTTGATAGATTTCTCAACGAAGTCCTGGAATATTTTCGTACCAAAGGAAACACCAGCTATGAATCTGAAGTTTTGAAAATTATGAATATGATTGCGACTGTGAAAAGAGGCTTTAATCCTATTAAAATGGAGAAAATAGTGTCCGGAAGACGAGAACTTCTGGGAGGGTTTTCATTCAACGGGATAGAAAGTATTTATAATATTCTGATGGAAATATATACGAAGGAAAACAAGAAGCTTAATGATGCGGAAGAACTTATTTCCGGGGTTGTTGTCTCATTATACCAGAACGGAATTTTGGATGACGGAAAACTGAAAGAAATGAATTCCGTACCAAAAATTGAAAGCTTCTGGAACTCACTCGTTGTACAGAATGCGGCCATATCCGGAATTAATAAAAAACTCAGACTTTCCATCATTCCGGAAGATATCTTCATCATTCTGGAAAAAATATTTCTGAAATTAATTTAAAAAAGACCATTATGGAAACCGGAAGATACATTGTTCTGCTTCAGGATCAGCAGAAAAATTCGCTCAAAAAAATAGAGAAAGAACTGGAAGTGAGTATTACTTCTTCAGAATTTCTCTCCAAAGAAAACCGTTCTTATGACGTCATTGACAAAGACAATGGTGTACTTTATAAAAATCTTGGGGTATTGGTGGTGGAAAATATGGATGAAGATCAATTGAAGAGCGCAGTAAAAGATGAATCAAATTCTATTGTGTACTACGAAAAAGAAAGAGAATTTTTCTCTGCTGATGAATTGCAGCTGATTAACGAACTTAAAAAACAGTCTGCAGGGCTTGCAGAAAAAATCTCAGAACTTGAAAAATACATAACCAGCAAACCTTTGCCTCAAAAATTATTCGTTGAAATGGAATGGGGATTAAAAGCTATTGGGCTGGAAAATACCAGCTACACCGGAAAAGGGATTGATGTCTGCATTCTCGATACCGGACTTGAAACTTCCCATCCGGATTTTTCCGCTGAGGTTATTGAAGGAAAATCTTTTATAGATGGTGAAGACTGGAACAGAGATCCCAACGGACATGGTACACACTGTGCAGGAGTGGCTGCAGGAAATACCAGACGTGATACAGGAAAGCGCTACGGAATTGCCAGAGATTGCAATCTGAAAATAGCAAAAGTGCTCGCAGACAACGGAAGAGGAACTACCAGCAGTGTGATTGATGCGATAGACTGGGCCATTTCAAAGAAATTCAGAATTCTGTCCCTTTCGCTGGCATCTCCGGCGAAACTTGATGATCAGCCTTCCGTTCTTTTTGAAACCATTGGAGAAAGAGCGTTGGAAAATAACTGTCTTATTATAGCAGCTGCAGGCAATGACAGCAACAGGCCGCAGATTCCACAGCCTGTTTCCATGCCGGCCAATTCAAAATCTATTATGGCTGTTGGTGCTATTGATAGCCAAATGAAGATTGCCAGATTCTCAAACGCAGGAATTAATCCATCTGCAGGAGGAAATATCAATGTCTGTGCTCCAGGGGTAGATATTATCAGTTCCTATCCTAAAAATGCAAAAAATAAAAGTAATTTGTACTACAGCATGAGTGGTACAAGTATGGCAGCACCGCATGTTTCCGGGCTTGCAGCATTGTATATGGAACAGTTTCCCGATAAATCAGCAAAAGAGATCTGGGAACTGATTGAAAAGAAGGCAAGACCTATTGAAGGCATAAAATACAGAGATATTGGAAACGGTTTAATACAGATATACGTATGATCACTTACCTCGCAGTTTTAAAGAAAGATATAAATTTAAAAAAGCTTGAAGTTCTCCTCAAAAATAAAGGCATAAAACTGGCTGCTCACTACAAAACCATAGGAGTGGTAAAGCTTGAAAGTCAGTTGCCGGTTTTGGAGTCTGAATTTCAGGAGTATTTTATATCTATAGAAGAAGAAAAAGATAATTTAACAATATAATCACATCAATAAAGCTTTTCTGTCGCAGAGAAGTTTTATTTTTGTCTCTTACTGATAAAATAACATATGAATTTCAGATTTTCAATGGTGTTTCTGATGTTTTTTGCATTAGGATTTTCACAAGACCTTACCGTGATGAGTTTTAATATCAGACTGAACGTAGAGTCGGATAAAGACAATGCCTGGCCAAAAAGGAAACAGGATGTTGCTGATTTACTGACCTATTATCATCCGGATTATTTCGGAGTACAGGAAGCCCTTCCGGAACAGATGAAAGATATTAAAACAGGATTGAAGAACTATAATTATGTAGGCGTAGGAAGAGATGACGGAAAAGAAAAAGGAGAGTTTTCTGCCATCTTTTATGATACAAACAAGCTACAAATTGTAAAATCCGGTACGTTCTGGTTATCTGAAACTCCGGAAAAACCTTCAAAAGGCTGGGATGCCGCATTGAACAGAATCTGTACCTATGCTGTATTTAAAGATAAAAAATCCAAGAAAGAATTTCTGGCAATGAATCTTCATTTTGATCATGTAGGAAATGTGGCAAGAGTAAAATCTTCCGAACTGATCCTGAAAAAAATCAAAGAGCTGAATCCAAAAAATCTTCCGGTAACGCTGAGCGGAGATTTTAACCTGACAGATGATTCCGAACCGATTAAAATTCTTTCCCAGAATATGAAAGATACTTTTTATCATTCAGAAACGAAACATTATGGCCCGGTAGGAACATTCACAGGCTTCAATGTGAATGAAGTCCCGAAAGACAGAATCGATTATATTTTTACACAAGGTTTTAAGATCAGATCTCACAGACATATTAATGACAGAAGAGAAAATCTGTTGTATCCATCAGACCATTTTCCGGTGATTGTGAATCTTTCCCTATAAAAAATCAGTTGGTTGGAAAATCGACTTCAAATCCAATTCCTCTCAGGGATTGGATTTTTATTTTGGGATCACTGTTTTCACAAAGATTTTCATTGAAATTCAACTTTGGAAATCAATCGGTTAAAAATGCAAAAACAATTAAGAAGACAGCTGAGCATGATAGATTGTAGAGTATTTTAATTAAAAAGTTAATTGTCGTGAAATATTGTCGTGAAATAATAGTCTTCTGATAGTGTATTTTCGTTATTTTTGACACTTGTCTTTAAAAAGATCGCTATGAAGAAAATTTTTTCCGGGATGCTGATCGCAGTTTCTTTACTGCAATTGTCAGCTCAGGAATTGTATATGCCGAGGAATATCAAAAAAGCGTATGAAAGAGGAACACGTGATATCTCCGGAGCGCCAGGAAAAAACTACTGGCAGAATAAAGGAGTGTATAATGTAGAGGTGAGAGTAGATGCTGCTACAAAAGTAGTTTCCGGAAAAGAAACCATTGTTTATACCAACAACAGCCCGGATCATCTGAATGAACTGGCTATTCGATTTGTGAATAACCTTCACAAGCCGCAGTCGCCAAGATCTGGTTTTGTATCTAAGGATTTCCTTTCGTCAGGACTGAAAATTAAATCTTTTACGGTAAACAATGTAAAATATGAGATCAACAGTGATGATTGGAGTACTGTTGAAAAAGTAAAATTAAAATCAGCTCTAAAATCCAAATCAAAAGCTGAGGTTAAAATAGAGTGGGAATATCCATTATCAGTTCAGAGTGGAAGAGAAGGGCAGATTGATCCTGAAACATTTTATGTGGCATACTCTTTTCCGAGAATTTCCGTGTATGATGATTACAATGGATGGGATATGCTGCAGCACTCAGACAGACAGGAGTTTTATAATGATTTCAATGATTACAGTTTTGCCATCACCGCACCGAAAAATTATGTAGTCTGGGCAACCGGAGATTTTCTGAATCCGGAAGCTGTCCTTCAGCCCGAATATTTAAAAAGATATAAAGCTTCTCTGAAAAGTGATAAACTGATGCATATCGCTACAGAGCAGGAAATGAAATCAGGAAAAGTAACCAGGCAGAATAAGTGGAATGTCTGGAAATTTAAAGCCAGCCATATTACAGATTTCTGTTTTGCGATGAGTAACCATTATGTGTGGGATGCGGCCAGTGTTCAGTTAAAAACAAAAAGAGCCAGTGTTCAGGCCGGATATAAAAACGGAGCTAAAGATTTTGAACATTATGTAGACTGGATGCGCTACAATCTGGATTGGTTCTCAAAAAACTGGCCGGGCGTGGAATATCCTTACAACGTCATGACGGCTATCCAGGGATACGCAGATATGGAATATCCTATGATGATTAATGATACCAGTATTCCTGATGATCTTAATGATGCAAGGCTTACGGCAGATCATGAAATTGCCCATACGTATTTCCCTTTTTATATGGGAATCAATGAAACCAGATATGCATTTATGGATGAAGGCTGGGCAACCACGCTGGAATATCTTATAGGTATTGATGAAAACGGAGAAGCGGCTGCCAAGGAATTTTACAAAAATTTCCGTGTTAAAAGATGGATCAATGATCCTTCTGCAGAACAGGATCAACCAGTAATTACCATGAGTACACAGGTAAGCGGTGCCGGATATGGAAACAACTCTTATGTAAAATCTTCATTGTCTTATCTGGCGCTGAAAGATTATTTAGGAGATGAACTCTTCAAAAAAGCATTACATCACTACATGGATAACTGGAACGGGAAACATCCTGTGCCCTGGGATTATTTCAATTCTATGAATACAGGCTCTGGAAAAAACCTGAACTGGTTTTTTCAGAATTGGTTTTATACCAATAATTATATTGACTTAAAAGTAACAGGTGCATCCCAGATGAATGACATGCTTACCATTAATGTTGCGAATGTAGGAGGCTTTGCCATTCCGTTTGATGCTCTATTATCGTATGATGACGGAACAACAGAAAAACTCCATTTTTCACCTTCAGTTTGGGAAAAAGATCAGAAACTGACTGACCTTGTAATTCCTATTAAGAAAAAAATAAAATCGGTACAGCTGGACGGAGATATTTTTATGGATTATACTCCGGATGACAACCGTAAAAGCTTATAAAAGTAAAGCCTTCAGATTCTGAAGGCTTTCTTGTTTTTAAAAATAGGCAGTCAATCGTAAACCTAGTGTAATATAATTGATTTTTTCTTTAGCAATCAGGTTATTCAGTTCCTGATCCAGTTCAGCACTTTCCTTAATATCATCGCTGAAGTAATAGCGGATAGTAGAATTAATCTGATTGTAATCCGTATAGAAAGTAAGACCTAATCCCGGATTGAACTTGTAGGTCATAGAAGCGCCTGTATTCCACCGGAAAGCTGGTTTTGGTTTGTAGCTGGCTATCTGAAGCTCGTGGTTGGGAGTATCAATATCCTCTCCTCTTACAAATACTTTTCCACTGGCAGTAGCAGCGTATCCTCCGGTAACCTTTACCGTAAGCTGCCATTTATCTGATATTTCATGAGAAAAATAAGGTCCTATGCCGGCAGAAAGAAATCCCATGGATTGTGTTTTGATTTCATGATCACCAAAGTCCTGCCCGTCATCTAATGTTATTCTTTGAGATTTAATAGGGAAGCTGCTGAAGGATATATCGGCACCCACACCCCATTTTTTTGAAAAGAAATAAGCGCCCTCCAGTCCGCCCTCAAAACCTATTTGTTTTTTATCATCCAGTTCAGATTCTTTCAGGAAGTTGGTTGTCCCTAAAGCAGTCCCCATTTTTAGCGCAAGAAAAGATGGGTAATCGTTACCCTGTATTCTGGATAACATACTTAAATTATCACCCTTGTTTTTATAAATTTTGTCAATAAAAAAATACCCCAGTTCTGTTGATATAATCCCGATACCGGCACCGGCAAGGATATCCGGAACCCAGTGTCTGTTATTTAAATTTCTTCCAAGTCCTGTAAGAGTAGCAGAACCATATCCGGCAATACTGTAGGCCGGATTTACCAAACCATATTCTTTGTGGAGAAAGCTTGCATTGGTAAACGCCATAGCAGCATGTCCTGATGGAAAAGAATTGTTTTTGGATCCATCCGGACGTTCCACTTTTGCTGTATACTTAATAGAATTAACTAAAATTGCCATGATGGCTAAACTTGTACCATAAGATAAAGTAGCTCGTCCAATATTGTTACGACCTTTTACACCTGCCAGCTTTAATCCGTAAACAGCTACAGAAGGAGCGTATTGCAGATAATCATCATATTTGACTTTGAAGTTGGGAAGATATCGGTTTCTTACCTCTCGAATATTTTCTTTTTCTCCCCACGTTGCTGCGGCTGCAGTAAAAAGAATGGCTGGAGCTACTGATTTTTTTACCCATTCTTTTTGGAAAAAAGGAGTTTTCTCCTGAATAGTATACCCTGAATTGATGGCTGCCAGATCTTCCTTGAGATTTCGGGATTGAATGGTATCCTGTGCTTTGATACAGCATAATTGCAATAGTATTCCGGATGCTAATGCTATTTTTTTCATCTTGGTGGTATTGAAATTTAAATCGCGTAAAAATATTAAAAAAATCTATCCCAAAAATTGAGATAGACTATTTTAATATTATTATAATATTTTAACTGAGTTTTCTGATTACCTTAACCCTGCTCTTGGTCCAGATGCTGCTACTACAGCCTGCATTCTTGTTTTTTGGTTGGCAGAGAACATAACCATAGATTTGTCATCCACATAATCCATGTAGTTCATGAACATCTGAGAACGGCTTACCCCTCCGCAAACTCTGTTCAGAGGATAAGTAGGATTTCCGTAGTTAGGGCCGGGAGATGTAGGGGTATCATTAGAGTAATCTGTCTGGCATCCTGCATCAGATGATCCCCAAAGGTGCGGAAGGTTTAGGTAGTGTCCTACTTCATGTGTTACTGTTCTTCCTAAATTGAACGGAGCAGAAGCACCTGTTTTACCTATATACTGATATCCTATGACAAGACCATCATACCATTGCCCAGCATGTTCAGGATAATAAGCGTAGCCTAAGGTTCCAGGTTGGTTGTTTTCATCAAGGATTGAATTGACAACCCAGATATTCATGTTTTTTGTTACATCAGTGGCATCAATTCCTCCTGTGCTGGCCTTTTTCATCTGTTCCAGGTCAGATCTCCAGCCTGTCTTTGTACTCTGCTTGCGGTTGGTTGCTACTAATTTGAAACGGATTTTTACATCACCTGCTGCGGCTGGCTGAAATGCAGAAGGAATTTTCGTGATATCGGAATTGGTTGCTCCATAATCGGCATTTAGGACTGCAATTTGTTCTGCAATTCTTGCATCAGAAACATTCTGAGCAGAAGTGTTGTAAATTACGTTAAAAACTACTGGGATTTCAACAGTTCCATCTGCTAACACTTTTCCTACTTTAAGATTTTCTGCAAATTTTTCAGTACTGAATTCAATATCAGCTATTTTTTGCTTAAGTGCAGGGTTTTTCAGAAGCATTGCTTGTCTGATTTCTTCTGACGGACAGCTTCTTTTAAGAGCACTTGGAACAGTATTTTCCTGATCCGGAGAAGTCTCGTTTTGATGAGTTAAGTTGTCGTTGTTGCACGCCGACATGAGGCCCAGAATCAGGGCTCCAAATAAGAATTTTTTCATATCGTTATAATATAATTTGGTTGAGGGTGTGAAATTATAGTATTTGAAATTAATATGCAAGCTATTCGTTAAAATACTTAATAAATATGCAACTTATTATTGTTTTAATTGAATTAAAATCATTTAAATGTTTGATGTATTGAATTTGGTTAAAATCAGTCACTTATTTTATATTTTCATATTTAAATGTATTTTTAGTGTAAATAGTTTTATCGTTTTGCTGTTTTTATAGAATATTTTTTATAATAAATCGGACTGAAATGTTTTTTTAAAACAAGTCAGAAGCCACTTATTTTTTTAGCAGATTATTCCAGTAGGTCCAATGGCAGATCTGATTTCAATATTTTTCATTATTATTTGTATTTCTGAAATGAGAACAAGGTAGGAGACAAAAAAATCTGTCTCAGAATTGAGACAGATTTCAAATATGTAAAAGGATTATAATTTTAATATACTCTTAATCCGGATCTTGCACCAGAAGAAGCTACTACAGACTGCATTCTTGTTTTTTGTCCTGCAGAGAACATAAACATAGCAGCATCATCTACATAATCCATGTAATTCATAAACATTACAGATCTTTGTACGCCGCTGCAAGTATTGTATAACGGGTAAGAAGGTTTTCCATAATTTGCTGTAGTTTGTGTAGGCGTGTCACTTACCTGGTCGTTTCCACAATTTGCATCTCCCCAGATATGTCTTAGGTTTAGGTAGTGGCCTACCTCATGTGTAGCGGTTCTTCCCAGGTTGAAAGGTGAAGAAGCTCCCGTCTTTCCAAAATATGGAGCGGCAATTACAACACCGTCATTCCATAAACCTGCAGATTCAGGGAAAGTGGCATACCCAAGAATGGTACGTCCCTGGCTAGTCATTTTACCCACCACCCATAAGTTTAAGTAATTGGTAGGATTAGTAGCATCAATTCCTCCTTTAGAGGCTTTTTTCATATCATCATTAGTAGCCCAGCTGGTTTTTGAAGTAGATTTTCTAACAGTATTTACCAGTCTGAATTTTACTTTTGTATCTCCTGAGCTTACCGTCTGGAATTCAGTTGGAATTTTGCTGGCATCAGTGTTGGTACCGGAATAGTCAGCATTTAATACTGCAATTTGTTCAGCGATTCTTGCGTCGGAAACATTTTCTGCTGTAGTTTTGTATATAACATTCACTACAACCGGGATTTCTACAGAGCCATCAGCTAAAACTTTTCCAAACTTCACATCATTGGCAAATTTTTCAGTATTGGTTTCTAATGCTGCAAATCTTTGTTGGAGTTCAGGGCTTCTTTTTAATGCTTCTTGTCTGATTTCCTCAGAAGCACAGCCCCTTTGAACCAGGCTTGCGGTAGTTACTGCTTCGTCAGTTGTGCTTTCGTTTTGATTGGTGATGCTGTCATTGTTACATGCAGCCATTACACTGAGCATAAAAGCTCCAAATAATAGTTTTTTCATATCAAAATCATTTAGGTTGAGGATGTGAAATTATATTATTTAAAATTAATATGCAAGTAATTTCTTTATTTATTTGATTTATTGCTAATGATTAGTGTGTTTGTTTGATTAAATTCTATTGATTTTTAAAATGTATTGAATTTTAATCATTTTTAATAATTCTACTGATTCGTTTTTAGTTTTTAATTATTATATATGTATATATTTCGTTTAAATTTATTTTTAGTAGAATTTTTTCACTATAAAACTTAATTAGCAAAACCATTTTTAATCGCAAAAACAGCTAGCCCTACGCGGGTTTTAAGGTCCAGTTTTTCACAAAGCTGGTCACGATAGCTTTCCACTGTTCTTGGGCTGCAGCACATTCTGTCTGCAATTTCCTTATAACTGAGTTCGGTTACTGTGTATTTCAGAAATTCTTTTTCTCTGTCGGAAATTCTTACTGCAATCTCAGTTTCTGTCTCTTTGTTCAAATTGGAAAATATGATTTTGGAAGCCCAATCCGGGTAAAAGAAACCATCGCTGTTAATTCTGGTAAGTGCGGTTTCCAGATCTCTTGGATGGGTGTTTTTCAGCAGATAGCCTTTTGCTCCGCTCTTGATCATCTTAATTACGCTGTTATCATCTCCCTGCATACTGAGTGCCATAATTTTAATATCAGGATGGTTTTTTGTAAGCCATGCTGCCGTTTCAAAACCGTCCATAATAGGCATGCTGATATCTAAAAGAATAATATCAGGAATCGGGTTGCCTTCTTCAAATTTCTGGATAAGATCTTTCCCGTTTTCACTTACATAGATCACTTCAAATTCACTGAAATTACCAATAATTCCTTCCAGAGCTTTAGCAATAAGTATATGGTCGTCAACAATGACAATAGTTTTTTTCATGACTGTTTTTTTAAGATAATATTGATATGAGTTCCCCTATTTTCCTGGCTTTCCATATGAAAACCTGCACCTATGATTTCAGCTCTGTTTTTCATATTGGTAATACCTATTCCATTGGATTTGATCTGGGAAGTATCGAAACCGATTCCATCATCACGAATATCAAGTTCCCAAAGAATATCTTCTGAAGTATTAAGGCTGATAAAAATATTTTTGCAACGGGAATGTTTTATACTGTTCTGAATAAATTCCTGAGTAATTCTGAGAAGGACATTTTTATGAACAAAACCTAAATCCAGTTGTTTAAAATTGTGTTCAAAACTTACATGACATTTTTTAAAGGAATTGGTATTATCTACTTCTTCCTGTATCAAAGTTACAATTTCCTTCTGGTTGATATTGTCATCCGTTAACGTTTTTGACAAGCTTCTAAGATCCTGCAGAGATTGATTGATAATCTGCGAAACCTGATCAATTCTTTCACTTGCCTCGGATACCTTATTTTCATAAAGCATCTGCTGTACATAAAGACTTACGAGGGTAAGTTTCTGGCCAATGTTGTCGTGCAGTTCTCTTCCGATCTGCTGCATCGTGGCCTGCTGAATTTCCAATTGGGTAGAAAGGAGCTCTCTCTGATGAAGTTCATTTTTTCTTTCAATTTCATTCACGTGTTCCTTCTTGCGTTGTTTGTAGCTTCTGATATAGACCAAAACTGCCGTTACAAACATTACAAAAAGTATATTGAATAGAATAATAACTATTAAGAGCTCTGTTTTCCCCATATAAATGAACTTGCAAATAAAATATACATTACTGAAACTGAGATCAGAAAATAGCTAAAATATATGTCCCAAATTTCCTTGTATTTTACCAGAAGTGATAAAAATGACATGAAAGGCAATGTTCCTATATATGATAGTGTAATCCCAAGATTAATATAAAACATTTTGTTTTTACTGAAATTGAGAATTTCTTGTGAAGTAATTTGTTTGTAATACTCCATTATTACCAAAAGCATCAAAATAAGACATCCAAAAGTATAGTTGAATGCAAATACAATTTTACTTTTGGAAAAATATAATTCGTTGGGAATAAATGAAAGCAGATATAAAATGGATATTATCCAAAATAATTTTGGCTTTCCTAAAGATTTTGCAGCATATAACCAGTAAAAGAATACGAACTGAATTGGCATTAAAAGGTAGTTATAGTACTGAGCTTTGGTAAAATGCACAAAGCTTCCCCACTTGCCATAAGCTTCCCCAAGAAAAATAAATACCAGATAAAACACAAAAAGTTTCCAATGTTGTTCTTTTAAACGGTTATAATGGAAAATGGCTATGACTGCAGCAAGTCCTTCAGCCCAAAGCAGACTTTTTTGTGCAAATTCCTGGAATTCTGTCATACAGTTCTAAATATATTACATTTACAATTAAAAAGACTCACCTAATGGAGCTTTTGGTGGAACAAGTATTCCATTATTTTCTCCAAGACCTGTGTCATCATCATCTTCTCCAATACCTTTGGCAGAACGCGCGTTTAATGCTAAAGGTTTGCCATCAGCACTCTGAAAAGGATTGAAATCATAATCAATAAGTTCCCCTGTTTCATCGGCTTTTTTCAATGTTGGAATCATTACCAGGGTGTGTTTTCCGGCATATTCAACAGGAACAGGGTGAGAGTCCATGATAGACCAGTTTTCCTGTTTCGGATAAGTGGCATAATAAAATCTGATTCCCAGATCTTCCTCAGAAGCAGAAGGATTTACTTTTGCAGCTTCTTCTTCAATTTTAGCAATAAAGTTTTTTAATTTCGGAAGGTCAAACCAGATGGAATGAGCATCATCTATTCCTAAAGCGTTATTGATAGCATTGAGGTGATTTTGACGGTAATTGTCGATCAGAGCCTGGATAAGACCATTTGACATGGTTCCAGGTTGTAATGGATTGTTTGATTCTGTATTCATAGCTTAGTAGTTTACGGTAAAACTCAATTAATATGCAAATCTCGTAAAAAATATTCGAGAAAATGTATTCACGAATTGGGAATTACACTGTTATTTTTACCGGGATTTTACGGATTGTATGTGAAAAATAACAATTTATGATAAAGAAAATTCAATTCATTCTATAAAAAAACGGAGAAAGTATATTTCCCCGTTTTTCTTTAAATACATGGATATTTTCTCCAGTCCCTGCAAATGTATCCTGAAGTGCAGCACAGATTGGCAGGGCAGTTCATATTTTCGTCACACATAATGACAGGAGCGATAAGGCCGCCGTCAATTTTCCTTAAATCGTTTCTTTTAAGTTTTTTCATATTGATTCTGTTTTAGTTATTAGTATCGTAAAGGTAAGTTTATTTCACTTAATTAGGATAAAAAGTAAAAAAATAAGTGCCGCAGATCAAATCTGCAACACTTATTCACAAAAATAATGTATATGAAAAAAAACTATTTTACTGTTCGGTAGGTCGGAAAACCAAACCTGTTTCTACAAAGTAATCCAGAGTAATTCGGTCTCCATCGTTTACTTTTCCTGCAAGGATTTCTTTAGACAGTTTGTTTAAAACTTCCTGCTGAATTACTCTCTTCAGTGGTCTTGCTCCGAAGGCTGGATCATATCCTTTATTCATCAGATAATCTACGGCATCCTGAGTGAAAGTCATAATAATGTTTCGTTTAGATAACATTTCATTGAATCCTCTCAACTGATACTGAACAATTTTTCCGATTTCTTTCTTTCTTAAAGGCTGGAAGAGTACAATTTCATCAATTCTGTTCAGGAATTCCGGACGCAGAGTCTGTTTCAAAAGATCAAAGACCTCGTCTTTTGTTTTATCCACAATTTCATCCTGATTTTCCTCCGTAAGATTCTCAAAATTCTCTTGAATCAGATGTGAACCTAAATTGGAGGTCATGATGATGATAGAATTTTTGAAATTCACCACCCGCCCTTTATTATCCGTCAGACGTCCGTCATCCAAAACCTGAAGCAATGTATTGAAAACATCCGGATGCGCTTTTTCAATTTCGTCTAAAAGCACTACGGAATAAGGTCTTCTTCTTACAGCTTCAGTCAACTGTCCTCCTTCATCATATCCTACATATCCCGGAGGCGCTCCTACCAATCTTGACACACTGTGACGTTCCTGATATTCACTCATATCAATTCTGGTCATATTGTTTTCATCATCAAACAGGAATTCTGCCAGTGCTTTTGCCAGTTCGGTTTTACCAACCCCTGTTGTTCCGAGAAATAAGAATGATCCGATAGGTTTTTTATCATCGCTCAAACCGGCTCTGTTTCTTCTGATCGCATCTGTCACCGCCTGGATGGCTTCGTCCTGTCCAACCACTCTGTGGTGCAGTTCAGCCTCAAGATTCAATAACTTATCTCTTTCAGACTGCAGCAGCTTGGTTACAGGAATACCTGTCCATTTAGCAATCACCTCGGAGATATTTTCTGCCGTAACTTCTTCTTTGATCAGTTCATTCTGATGATTTTGCATTTCAAGTTCCACTTTGGCAAGCTCTTCCTCTTTTTCACGAAGTTTTCCATATTGGATTTCTGCTACTTTGGCATAATCTCCTGCTCTGGAAGCTCTTTCTGCCTCATGTTTCAGAGATTCAATATCTTTTTTGATCTGGGTAAGATCTTCACTTTTCTGTTTTTCTTTCAGCCATTTGGCATTGATTTCATTTCTCTGTTCAGAAATTTTAGCAATATCTTCTTTAAGGTGATCAATCTTGGTCTGATTTCCTTCTCTTGAAATGGCGGCTAATTCAATTTCCAGCTGCATTAATTTTCTGTCCAGAACGTCCAGTTCTTCCGGCTTTGAATTGATTTCCATTCTAAGCTTTGCAGAAGCTTCATCAATAAGATCGATGGCTTTATCCGGTAAAAAACGGTCTGAAATATATCTTTGAGACATTTCCACAGCAGCAATGATTGCCTCATCTTTAATTCTTACCTTATGGTGAGCCTCATATTTATCTTTAATACCACGAAGGATAGAAATTGCAGATTCAGTATCCGGTTCTTCCACCATTACTTTCTGGAAACGTCTTTCCAACGCTTTATCTTTTTCAAAATACTTTTGATATTCGTTCAGCGTAGTAGCGCCAATGGCTCTTAATTCTCCTCTTGCCAAAGCTGGTTTTAAGATATTAGCTGCATCCATTGCTCCTTCACCGCCTCCGGCTCCTACCAAAGTGTGGATCTCGTCAATGAAAAGAATGATCTGTCCGTCTGATTTGATCACTTCATTCACAACAGATTTCAGACGCTCTTCAAATTCACCTTTGTATTTGGCTCCGGCGATTAAAGCTCCCATATCCAGTGAGAACAATGTTTTATCCATCAGGTTTTCCGGTACGTCACCGCTGATAATTCTATGAGCAATTCCCTCAGCAATTGCAGTTTTACCCACACCGGGTTCTCCGATAAGGATCGGGTTATTTTTAGTTCTTCTGGAAAGGATCTGTAAAACCCTTCTGATCTCTTCATCACGCCCTATGACAGGATCCAGTTTACCTTCTGCCGCCAACTCGTTGAAGTTTTTAGCATATTTATTTAAGGATTGATACGTTTCCTCTGAACTTGCAGAAGTGGCTTTGCTTCCTTTTCTTAATTCTTTGATAGCGCCTTCCAGCAGGTTTTTGGTTACGCCCATATCTTTCAGCATTTTGGATACTTCAGAAGAAGTTTCCAGCAGAGATAACCATAAGTGTTCAATCGTTACATATTCGTCACCCATTTTCTTTGCGATATTGGGGGCGTCCAGCAGTACTTTGTTGGCAGATTGAGAAAGATAAATGTTTCCTCCCTGCACTTTTGGAAGTTTCTCTAAATTTTCACGGTTGCGCTCTCTTACCAAATTGGCATCTGCTTCAGATTTTTTCAGTAAGAAAGGCGATATATTTTCATCCACCTGGAAGATTCCTTCAAGGAGATGTTGAGGTTCGATACTTTGGTTGCCCAATTCCATAGCAACCTGCTGTGCTGCCTGGATGGCTTCCTGCGATTTTACAGTATATTGGTTTAAGTTCATATCTTTTATATTTTTAGTAATGGTTTGTATTAAGTTTATTTTTTAAAAACATCAAGAAACCAAATTCTAAGGCTCAGTTTCTTAATGCCATCAATTATTTAATCATTTATTCGATGAGTGTATCGCAAAAACTGTTCAATTATTAAATTTACAAAAAAATAGGACAAATTTTCCGAATATTGTATTTTTAACGGAAATTTAACTTGACAAATTTTCCGGTTTTGCAATTATTTCTTTGAAATTCATGAACAAATAGTCATAGTAGAGTAAATTATCCTAATAATTACAATGAAAATAAAGCGTCTTTTTCTTTTTCTGAGCAAAAAATGAACAGTTTAATTCAGAATAATTACTTTTGCATTTTACCAGATGGAACTAAAAGAAAAACAAAGAAAAATACTCAACGTAGCAGTAGAACTTTTCAAAGAGAAAGGATATATGGGAAGCTCAGTAAGAGATCTTGCTACGAAACTCAATATCAAAGCGGCATCACTGTACGCCCATATCCGTTCAAAGGAAGAAATTCTGGAATGGATTTGCTTTGGCATTGCTCAGGAGTTTTTCGATGAACTTCAGGAAGTAAAAAATACAGCTGTTGCACCGAAGGAAAAGCTGAACCTGCTATTGGATAAACACCTTTCTGTTGTTCTTAAAAACCGTGATGTTACCCATATCTATTCCAATGAATGGAAACATCTTGAAGAAAGACTTCCGGAATTTGTAGAATTAAGAAAAAACTACCAACAGGAAGTTGAGGAACTGATTTCCGAAATCTATAAAGCCGAAAACTGGGAGTTAAAATCTCCGTCATTTACCACAAGATTTATTCTGCATACTTTAAATAACTCCTATTTCTGGTTCAAAAGAAGCAGCGATTCCACTGATGAAATTACCGACGAAATAAGGGAGAAAATTCTTTTCGGGTTATTAGGAAACCAAAAAAAATAAGCACTTCGCCTTTCATTCTGGCGAAGGAAGAATCTCTTAATAGAGTGTGAATTTTTAAAATATTCTTCTCTCCACTTCGTTCCGCTCAGAATGACAGTGAGCATCATTTGAATGATCCTTCTTATTTAGAATCATTCAAAATATGACAAAAGTCATAAAAATTTTGCCAGCTTCCAAAATCTTTTTAAATTTACACCTAACAAATGTTAGTTAGTTTTATGGATTTTTCAGTTGAATATCTGGAGCTGGATCAGTTGAGACAGCTTCAATCCGACCGGTTGATCAGCCTGATCAGCTATTTGGGGGAGAAGTCGGAATTTTATAAAAAGAAATTTGATGCATTACAAATATCTCCTCAGGATATAAGGTCGATTGAAGATATCACTAAACTTCCTATTACTTACAAGCAGGATTTAAGGGATAACTATCCGTTCGGATTATTTACCGTTCCTAAAAGTGAGCTTCAGCGGATTCACTGCTCAAGCGGAACGACAGGAAAACCGACTGTGGTAGGATATACGAAAGAAGATGTAGACCTTTTCAGTGAAGTGGTGGCAAGATCTTTACATGCCGCAGGAGCAAGACCAGGAATGCAGCTGCATAATGCGTATGGTTACGGGATTTTTACAGGAGGTTTAGGTCTTCATTACGGAGCTGAAATGCTGGGAATGAGTGTTCTTCCTATTTCGGGAGGGATGACGGCAAGACAGGTAGATCTGATTGTAGATTTTAAACCGGAGGTGATCTGCTGTTCTCCTTCATATGCTTTAACCATTGCAGATGAATTTACAAAAAGAGGAATTTCTGCAGACGAAATCAGTCTAAAGTATGCAGTGCTGGGTTCAGAACCATGGACGGAAATTATCAGAGGACACATTGAAGAAAGATTAGGTGTTCATGCAACCAATATTTATGGTTTAAGTGAAATTATCGGCCCGGGAGTTTCCATGGAGGATTTCGAAGAGAAGGGAGGCGCTTATATCTGGGAAGATCATTTTTATCCTGAGATTTTAGATCCGGTTACCCAACAGCCGGTTCCTTTTGGAGAAGAAGGTGTATTGGTCGTTACCACTTTAACCAAAAAAGCAATGCCTCTTTTAAGGTACTGGACGAACGATATCACCAGCCTTTATTACGATAAAAGTGGCAAAAGGACAATGGTGAAGATGAAACCTATCGTAGGAAGAGCAGATGATATGCTGATCGTAAGAGGAGTGAATGTATATCCAAGTCAGATAGAAGATGCTTTTTCTTATGTAAAGGGAGTAGTTCCTAACTACTATCTTACACCTGTAGAGAAAGAACAGATGTGTATCGCTTTGGATATTGATGTTGAAATAGACGATGACCTGGTAAAGTCTCAGAAAATGGAAGCCAATACCGATGATTATTTTAATTTTGTCGGGAACTTTGGAAAAAATATAGAAAACGAAATAAAAAAGAGGGTAGGAATTACTACGAAAGTGAAAGTTCATGCCCAGGACAGTTTGCCGAAGTGCGAAGGTGGAAAAATTAATAGAATACTAAAAAAATAATGAATTCATTTTATAAACTTAAAACAGTTAAAGTTCAGAAAGATACTTCCGAAGCAGTGAATGTGGCGGTAGAAATTCCTGAAGAACTGAAAGACAAGTTCAGGTTTAAACAAGGACAGTATCTGAATTTCCGAATGATGATCAACGGAAATGAAGAAAGACGTTCTTACTCTATCTGTAATGCTCCCAGTGAAAAAGGCAACACACTGGAAGTATTGGTGAAGCTGCTTGAAGGCGGAAAAGTATCCGGTTATTTCAACGAACATCTTCATATGGATGAATTGCTGGAAGTAATGCCTCCTATGGGTGGTTTCAATACTTCTTATCACCCTACAAACGTGAAAACTTATGTGGGGCTGGCTGCAGGAAGCGGAATTTCCCCTGTTTTGTCCAATATTAAAGAAAGCCTTTATCAGGAACCGAATTCAAATGCTTATCTGTTCTACAGCAACAGAAGTATGAATCACGTGATGAAGAAAGCTGAAATTGATAAATTGGCAGAATCTTTTAACGGCAGATTGAAAGTTGTTTATTTAGTAAGCCGTGAAAAGCATGAAGATCCTGTTTTCGAAGGAAGAATTTCTGCTGAAAAACTGGAGCAGCTATTTGAAAGATATACAGATATTGATGTAAAAGAAGCTACTTATTTTATTTGTGGTCCTTCAGAAATGATTAAAGGAATTGCAGACTATCTGAAAAAAGATAAAAAAGTACCTGCTATTCAGGTTTTATTTGAATATTTCACTGCTCCGGATGAAGAAAATACGGAGGAAATGAGTGATGAATTCAAGGCGATTGCCAATATTGAAAGCATGGTAACAGTAATCATTGATGATGATGAATATTCGTTCCACCTTAATTCTAAAAAAGAGAGTATCTTAGATAAAGCATTGAAAGATCAGCTTCCGGTTCCTTTCGCATGTAAAGGAGGCGTTTGCTGTACGTGTAAGGCACAGGTTCTGGAAGGAGAGGTTTTCATGGAGAAAAACTATGCGCTTACCGAAGAAGAAGTAGCCAGAGGCTTCGTTCTTACCTGCCAGTGTCACCCTACAACCAATGTGGTGATGCTAAATTATGATGTTTAATTCAATTTGAAAATGTGCTAATTTGGAAATTTGAAAATGGGTAATAGCTTATTCTCAGTTTCTCTAAATAATTTTCAAATTAACTAATTCTCAAATTCTCAAATTAAAAGATTATGGACTTAGAAAAATTTGTTCAATACGTTCACGAAGAAAATAAAGTAGAACCCAAAGATGTAATGCCTGATGATTACAGGAAATTATTGGTTCGTCAGATTTCACAGCACGCGCACTCCGAGATTGTAGGAATGCTGCCGGAAGCCAACTGGATTTCCAGAGCACCTTCATTGAGAAGAAAAATGGCTCTTCTGGCAAAAGTTCAGGATGAAGCTGGTCACGGCCTGTATCTTTACTCTGCAACTGAAACGTTAGGAGACGGAAGCATCAGAGCAGACAGAGATGCTACTTATGATGATATGCTGGAAGGAAAAGCAAAATATTCAAGTATTTTCAACTATCCTACCTTAAGCTGGGCAGATATTGGTGCTATCGGTTGGCTGGTAGACGGTGCTGCTATTATGAACCAGGTAATGCTGATGGGGAATTCTTATGGTCCTTACTCAAGAGCGATGGTGAAAATCTGTAAAGAAGAATCTTTCCACCAAAGACAAGGGTATGAAATTTTGATGGCATTATGCCGTGGAACAAAACAACAGAAAGAAATGGCTCAGGCTTCATTAAACCGTTTCTGGTGGCCGGCTCTGATGATGTTCGGACCTAATGATGACAGTTCACCCAACTCTAAAATCTCTATGAACTACAGAGTAAAAAGAGAAAGTAATGACAGTCTTCGTCAGAGATTTATCGATGTTACCGTTTCTCAGGCTGAATTCTTAGGATTAACTATTCCGGATAAAGATCTGAAATGGAACGAGGAAAGACAGCATTATGATTTCGGAGAACTTCCCTGGGACGAATTCATGGAAATCTTAAAAGGAAACGGCCCTTGCAATAAAAAGCGTATTGAAACGAAGAGAAAAGCGCAAAGAGAAAATTCCTGGGTAAAAGAAGCTGCGGCAGCTTTTGCAGAGAAACAACAAAAAGAAGTAATATAATAATGTAACAATATACCAATGTAGAAATGTAACAATCTTTGTCATGCTGAGCTTGTCGAAGCATCTCACTGTTAAACTGGTACATTGATACATTGTTAAATTTATTTGACTATGGCAAATTTAGATATGTGGGAAGTGTTTATTCAGACTAAACCGGGATTATCTCACAAACATGTTGGAGTTGTACAGGCACCCACAGCAGAAATGGCTTTGCAGAATGCAAGAGACGTTTATACAAGAAGAAAAGAAGGAACTTCTGTTTGGGTGGTTCCAAGTAAATATATTGTGACTTCAGAGGGAGTAGATAAAGAAGCATTCTTTGATCCGGCTGATGATAAATTATATCGTCACCCGACCTTCTACGAAATTCCTAACGACGTAAAAAATATGTAATTAAGACTGTTGAGATAATAGACGAATAGATAAAAGAGCTTAAGATTTACTTGTCTATTTTCTATCTGTCTATCATCTGATTGTCTATAAATTAAAAAACAATGAACCCATTATATAATTATTTATTAAAACTAGCAGACGACAGTTTCATTATGGGACAGCGTTTGTCTGAATGGTGCGGTGAAGGTCCTTACTTAGAGGAAGATATTGCATTGACGAATATTGCGTTGGATGAACTGGGACAGGCGAATAACTTCTACGTTTACGCCTCAAGAGTGATAGACAATGGCAAAAGCGAAGATGATATCGCATTTTTAAGATACGAGCATGAATACGTTAACGCACATTGGACAGAACTTCCTAATGAAGATTATGCACAGACTATTCTTAAAGTATATGTATTGTCTGTATATCAAAAACTGATGTATGAGGCTTTATCCAATTCTGCTAATGAAGAATTAGCTGCGATTGCTCAAAAATCATTAAAAGAAGTAAGGTATCACTATACTCACGCTGCATCCTGGATGAAAATCTTCGCTCAGGGAACAGAAGAAAGTAAGTCCCGTTTGGTAAAAGCTATCGAAAATATCTGGGAATATACAAAGGGTCTTTTTGCTAAAACAGAAGGCGAAGACGACCTTGTTGCCTTGAACATTGCTCCCAATGCAGACGTTCTTTACGAAGAGTTTCTTTCCATTACAAAGAAAGATTTTGCAGACTTCGGTTTAGAATATCCGGAAAATCCTTTCATGCAGCCAAAATCAAGAACAGGATATCATACAGAGTATTTCGGGTATATCCTTTGTGAACTTCAGTATATGCAGAGAGCGTATCCTGGCTGTACGTGGTAGTAAATTATGAAGAAGTTGCTTCTTGGGATATTGGCTTTTTTTCTTGCAGCCTATGTGATACTATGTGTTGGAATCTATTTCTATCAGGAGAAAATTATTTTTTATCCTGAAAAGTTACCCGAAAATTACAAGTTTACATTTGATGGTGATTTTGAAGAAGTACCCATCAAAACGCAGGATGGAAAGCATTTGAGTTCTGTTTTATTCAAAGCTCAAAATCCAAAAGGAGTCATTTTTTATCTTCACGGAAACGGAGGATCAATAAAAAGCTGGGGAGAAGCAGCTCAGTTATATCGAAGTATGGATTATGATACATTTATTCTCGATTACAGGGGTTACGGAAAAAGTGAAGGTACAATTAAAAGTAAAGACCAGCTTTTTTCAGATGTTGAGAGTGCTTACGAAATACTTTTAAAAAGATATCCGGAAAACAAAATTATTATTTTAGGATATTCTGTAGGAACAGGATTAGCTGCAAAATTAGCATCCACGCATAATGCAGGATTATTGATTTTACAGGCGCCGTATTACAGTATAGAAGATGAAATGAGTCAAAAATTTTCATTCCTTCCAAAGGTCTTACTGAAATATAATTTTGAGACTTGTGAATATTTAAAAACCGTTCAGTCACCAGTCGTTATTTTTCACGGTGATAAAGATGAGGTTATTAACTATAAAGCATCTTTAAAACTTAAAAATAACTTTAAAAAGGATGATAGTCTGATTATATTAAAAGATCAGTATCACAACGGAATAACAGATAATTTGGATTATCAGAATGCAATGAAAGCAATTTTTGATTCTGATAAAAAATAATATATGAATCAACTTTTAGATTTATTAAGAACCATTCCCGATCCGGAAATTCCGGTAATCAATATTGTGGAACTGGGTATTGTAAGAGAAGCGAAAATTACCAGCGAGAACTCTTGTGAAGTAACAATTACGCCGACTTATTCTGCCTGTCCCGCTATGTTTACCATTGAGGAGGACATCATCAAAATGATGAAAGAAAACGGATGGGAAGCAAAAGTTGTAACCAAGATGTTTCCAATCTGGACAACAGACTGGTTAACAGATGAAGCAAGAGAAAAACTCCGTGCTTACGGAATTACACCTCCCGAAAAAGGAGCAGACGAACATCACATCGGGAAACCGAAAAAATGTCCGCGCTGTGGTTCTGAGCATACCAAACAGATCAGCAGATTCGGGTCTACTTTATGTAAGGCCTCTTATCAATGCTTAGACTGCCTGGAGCCGTTTGATTATTTTAAATGTCATTGATGAATAAACAACCAATCAACAACCAATTTTACGGCTATGCAAAGCATAACGAAGGAATTGTTAGAATGTTAAATTATTAGACCGTTACATTGATTTATATTGTTAAATTAGTGCGTTGTTAAATAATAAATTAATAAAAACTATGTATACACAACTTGATATTGAAACGCATTTTGACGGGAAGCTTAAAATCGCATATCTTAATCAACCGGAAACGATGAACGCTCTTACAAAACCGGCGTTATCTGATCTTAGAGATTTTGTTAAAGAATGCAGCGAAGATGAAACCGTTAGATGTGTGGCCATTTCCGGAAGAGGAAGAGCGTTTTGCTCAGGTCAGAATCTGGATGAAGCTTTTGTGGTAGGTAAAGAACACCATGATCGTGACATTATCAGAAAAATTGTGGTAGACTACTATAACCCTTTGGTAATGGAAGTTACCCGTTGCAAAAAACCGGTTATTGCTTTAGTAAATGGTCCTGCAGTAGGAGCCGGAGCTATGCTGGCTTTGATCTCTGACTTTGTTCTAGCGAATGAGAAAGCATATTTTGCTCAGGCATTTTCAAATATCGGTTTGATTCCTGATACAGGAGGAACTTACTTCTTACCGAAGCTTTTAGGCAGACAATTAGCCAATTATTTAGCATTTACAGGTAAAAAATTATCAGCAGAAGAATCTAAAGCGCATGGCCTTGTAGCAGAAGTGTTTACTGAAGAAGAATTCGTTCCAAAATCTATGGAAATTCTTGAAAGAATGGCAAACATGCCGACAGCAGCCATCAAGCTTACGAAAAAAGCATTTGCCAATTCTTATAACAACACATTGAAAGAACAACTTGAGCTGGAAGGTGATCTTCAGCAGGAAGCTGCAGAAACAGAAGACTTCATCGAAGGTGTAAATGCCTTTTTACAGAAAAGAAAACCTAATTATAAAGGAAAATAAATAATAGGAATTAGATTTTAGAAGTTAGATGTTAGTCAATAATCTAACTTCTGATTTCTAGCTTCTAACATCTAAAAAAATGAAAAATATTGGAATTATTGGGGCAGGAACCATGGGGGTGGGAATCGCCCAGGTGGCTGCAACAGCAGGATGCAAAGTAGTTTTATTTGACGCTAATGCTCCACAAATTGATAAAGCGCTTTCAGGTTTAGAAAAAACTCTTCAAAAACTGGCTGAAAAAGGTAAAATTTCTCAGGAAAAAGCAGCGGAGATCAGAAGCAATATCGTAAAAGGTGAAGCATTACAGGATTTAAAAAATTCTGATTTGGTGATCGAGGCGATTATTGAAAACAAAGAGATCAAAACCAAAGTGTTTACAGAGCTTGAAAACTATGTTTCAGAAAGCTGTATTCTTAGTTCCAATACCTCATCTATCTCCATCACCTCTCTTGGTGCAGAATTAAAAAAGCCGGAGCGTTTCATCGGAATTCACTTTTTCAATCCGGCTCCGTTGATGCCTTTAGTGGAAGTCATTCCGTCCTTATTAACAGAAAAAACATTAGCAGAAAAAATTTGCAACCTCATGAAAGAATGGGGGAAGACTCCTGTTATTGCCAAAGATATTCCCGGATTCATTGTCAACAGAATTGCCAGACCTTATTATGGGGAAGGCCTTAGAATTGTTGAAGAAAACATCGCAACACCGGAGCAGGTGGATGATGCCATGAAAACTTTAGGAAACTTCAAAATGGGACCTTTCGAATTGATGGATCTTATCGGAGTGGATGTGAACTTTGCAGTAACAACCACCGTTTACAAAGATTATTTCTACGATCCGAAATACAAGCCTTCTTTATTACAGCAAAGAATGTCTGAAGCCAAACTTCACGGCAGAAAAACAGGAAAAGGTTTCTACGATTACAGCGAGGGAGCAGAAAAACCTTTAGCCGTGAAAGATGACGCCTTATATCAGCAGATCTTTTTGAGAATCATTTCTATGCTGATCAACGAAGCGGTTGAAGCCAAAAGATTAGGCGTTGCCAATGATGAAGATATTGAACTGGCCATGCAGAAAGGCGTTAATTATCCAAAAGGATTATTAAGCTGGGGGAAAGAAATCGGGTATGGGAAAATCTCTGAAACCCTTCAGAACCTTTACGAAGAATATCAGGAAGAAAGATACAGACAAAGTCCTTTGTTAAGGAAAATGTAATATGAGATATTTTCCTGAAAGATATGATGAAATAAAATCTTTAAACCCTGTTGAAAAGATTTTATCAAATATAAATAGCAATAGTGATAAAAGTTATTCTCTAACGATGAAACGCACTAATAAATTTTTAAGAGGATATACAGAGAAAAATTTTTTTAAAGTAATAAGTGCTGAAGTACCATTGGGAGCTTTTTGTGTTTTTGAAGGGCAACTGGTTCAAAAGGAACATGAGACAATAATAAAGTTGAATTCAAAATTTCATAAAACTTTTAGAATAATATTATATGTGTGGGGTATTCTTCCAGTTCTTGCAATAATTATTAATTGTTTTCAAATTGGAGCAATAGCATTAGCATTATTATTACCAATTGCTATGTTTTATACAATAATCTATTTCTTAATTAAATTTTATTTCAAAAAATCTTATGAAAATGGAATTAAAGATTTGAATAGGATTATTAATAAATAAAATTAAGTCATTATAATGAATATAGATGAATTCAGAGCAGAGCTGGAGACCAGACTTTTAATTGAGAAACAGTATTTAACTCAGGAAGCTTCCTCTGTTGATGAGCAGGAAAGGCTTGAGCTATTAGGAAAGTTTAATGAAAAATATAAAGAGTTGATCAAAAGATTGGCGAACGAAAACGGGATTGATCTAAATGCATCCTATCCCTCTGAAAATTCATCAGATTCAGAAAGACTTTCATACGAGCAGATCATTCTGGGGAAAACCATGAGTGTTTACGACAGATTATCCGATGAGCTGTATGAAGAAATAACAAACATATAATTAATAGAAATGAACCCAAGACAAGTTGCAGATTATATGTTCAATCAGGATTTTTTTTCCCAGTGGATGAATATCAAAATGATTGAAGTAAAAGAAAATTACTGTTTAATAGAAATGCCGGTCAGAAAGGAAATGCTGAACGGACTGAAAACAGTTCATGGCGGAGTTACCTTTGCGTTTGCAGACTCGGCGCTGGCATTTTCTTCCAACAATACCGGAGACGCTGCCGTTGCGTTAAACTGTATCATCAATTTTACCAAAGCAGGAAAAGAAGGCGATACTTTCAGAGCAGAAAGCATTTTGGTAAATGAAACCAGAAAAACGGCTGTTTATGACATTAAAATTACCAACCAGAATGAAGAACTGATTGCCAAATTTGTAGGAACAGTTTACAAAATAGGGAAAAAAGTAACAGAATTATAATAAGCAGTAAGCTTGAAGCAATAGGCAGTAAGCTTTTTTGAAGCTGACAGAGCCTACTGCATATAGCTTAAAGCCTAAAGCAAATAAAAATGAACAACGTATACATCATAGACTATGTCAGAACTCCCATTTCAAAACTGCAGGGAGGATTATCAGAAGTAAGAGCCGATGATCTGGCCGCTATTGTAATTAAAGAAGTAGTAGCTAGAAACCCTGAAGTTCCTGTGGAGGAAATTGAAGATGTTATTTTCGGATGTGCTAATCAGGCAGGTGAAGATAACAGAAACGTTGCAAGAATGGGACTTTTACTGGCGGGTCTTCCTTACAAAATTGGAGGAGAGACCGTTAACAGATTGTGTGCTTCAGGAATGTCTGCAGTAGCCAATGCATTCCGTTCTATTGCTGCAGGAGAAGGAGAAATTTATATTGCAGGAGGAGTAGAACATATGACACGTTCTCCTTATGTGATGTCAAAACCAGGTGCTGCTTTCGGAAGAGACAGCCAGATGTTTGATACTACTTTTGGATGGCGTTTCATCAACCCTAAAATGAAAGAAATGTATGGGGTAGACGGAATGGGAGAAACTGCAGAAAATTTAGCAGATATACACCAGATCAACAGGGAAGATCAGGATAAATTTGCCCTTTGGTCTCAGCAGAAAGCAACTAAAGCTCAGGAAAGCGGAAGACTGGCAGAAGAAATTGTAAAAGTTGAAATTCCTCAGAGAAAAGGTGATCCAATTGTTTTTGAAAAAGATGAATTCATTAAACCGGCTTCATCTATGGAAGGGTTGGCAAAACTTCGTCCGGCATTCAGAAAAGAAGGAACCGTAACGGCAGGGAATGCTTCAGGAATGAATGATGGTGCAGCTGCTTTGATTTTAGCAAGTGAAGAGGCTGTTAAAAAATATGGTTTAAAACCTAAAGCGAAAATTCTGGGATCTTCCGTAGCAGGTGTAGAACCAAGAATCATGGGAATCGGTCCGGTTGAAGCAACACAAAAGCTGTTGAAAAGGTTAAACCTTTCTCTGGAAGATATGGACATCATTGAACTCAACGAAGCATTTGCTGCACAGGCACTGGCGGTAACAAGAAGCTTGGGGTTAAAAGATGATGATGCAAGAATAAACCCGAACGGAGGTGCAATTGCAATCGGCCACCCATTGGGAGTTTCCGGAGCAAGAATTGTAGGTTCTGCTGCAATGGAACTTCAGAAGCAGGATAAAAAATATGCATTGTGTACCCTTTGTATCGGTGTCGGACAGGGATATGCGATGGTCATCGAAAAAGTATAATGAATTTGAAAATGAGTTAATTTGAAAATGTTGAAAGATATTATTAATTTTCAAATTATCTCATTCTCAGATTTTCAAATTAAAAAATATGAACATCTACTCATACCACGGGATTCGTCCCATTATAAAACCCTCTGCCTACATTCATCCGCAGGCAGTGATTATCGGGAATGTAGAAATAGGTGAAGAAGTATATATCGGTCCCAACGCGGTAATCCGGGGAGACTGGGGAAAAATTATCATTAAAGATGGAGCCAACGTACAGGAAAATTGTACGCTTCATGTTTTCCCGAATATAGAAACCATATTGGAAGAATCCGCACATATCGGACATGGAGCAATCATCCATTCCGGACACATTGGAAAAAACTGTCTGATCGGAATGAACTCTGTGGTAATGGACAAAGCCTATATTGGTGATGAAAGTATTGTAGGAGCATTAGCGTTTGTACCAGCCAATTTCAGATGTGAACCAAGAAAACTGGTTGTAGGAAGCCCGGCAAAGATTATCCGTGATGTTTCTGACGAAATGATTCACTGGAAAACAGAAGGAACAAAATTATATCAGGAGCTGGCAAGAGAAGGAAAAGAAGCTATCCTGCCATGTGAACCTTTTACAGAATATGTTCAGCAGATCCCAACCAAAATTGTGGATTACAGCATCTGGGATGATATAAAATAATAGTATACAAGAAAACCCGTTAGGTTTAAAAAATTAAATATGATTAAAAAAATTGTGCTTGTATGCAGTATAATGTTTGCGGTAGGTGGTACGCTGTCAGCACAGACGGTTACATCAAAACCGCTTACAATAGGAGAAGTGAGGACCATTAAGTCCAAAATCTTAAATGAAGACAGAACGCTGAATATTTATCTTTCACAAGGATTTGATAAAACAAAATCATACCCGGTGATCTATTTGTTAGATGGAAGCATGAACGAAGATTTTATTCACGTTACAGGATTAGTACAATTCTTTAATCAGATGTATTCTATGCCGGAAACTATTGTGGTGGGAGTTGCTAATGTAGACCGAAAAAGAGATTTTACTTTTCATACGGATTTAAAAGATTTACAGAAAGATTATCCTACAACAGGACATTCTGATAAGTTTATTGAATTCCTTGAAAAAGAATTAAAACCTTATGTGGAAAGTCAGTTTAAAACTACAGACAAATACCTTTTCGGTCAGTCTTTGGGAGGGCTTCTGGCAACTGAAATCCTTTTGAAAAAACCGGAAATATTCAATAACTATTTTATCATCAGCCCAAGTTTATGGTGGGATGATGAAAGTCTTTTAAAACAGGCTTTCCAACTACTTTCAAAGTCCCCGGATACGAAAAAGTTTGTCTATATCTCTGTAGGAAAAGGAGAACATCCTGTCATGATAAAAGATGCAGAGAATTTTTATGATGTTTTGAAAAAAGCAGGAAAGAAAAACTGGACATTGGAATATAAAATGATGGAAACGGACAATCATGCAACCATTCTTCACAGAAGTTTATATGAAGGATTAGTGAAAATGTTTCCTTATCAGGAACCGAAATAGGTAAGTTGCAGTTGATGAGCACTCTAAAAAAATATTGGATTATAATACTGATTGTCATAATCATTGTGAATGCTTTAGGATTTCACTTTGCAAAAGAATCAATAGGAATTTCAGATGCTTTGGAACATGTTGAATCAGATGAGGTAATTGCCAGGCTAGAGCGTAGGGATTATTTCTATACGTTATTTGTTGAAATTATCATCATTTTAGATGGCTGGCTGGCAATTTTTATCCCTTATCTGATTATTAGAAACCTTATTAAAAAGATTAATCTAAGCAAAAAGTAAAAAACTATATGGAAAAGTTAAAAAACTATATCTATGGACAATGGGTAGAAGGTACCGGAAGCGGAATTCCTTTGTACAATGCCGTTACAGGGGAACAGGTTGCTGTTTCCGATACAGAAGGTCTTAATTTTGAACAGGCTCTTGACTACGGAAGAACTGTAGGATACAAAAACCTTTCTTCAATGACTTTCTACGATCGTGGAGAAATGCTGAAAAAAGTAGCACTTTATTTACTGGAAAGAAAGAAAAGATACTACGACTTATCATACAAAACAGGAGCTACCCATGTGGATTCATGGGTGGATATCGAAGGAGGTTTCGGAACTTTCTTTACCTATTCCGGATTGGCAAAAAGAATGCTTCCTAATACTTCATTCTGGGTAGATGGAGACACTCAGAAGATCTCTGCTAACGGAACTTTCCTTGGGACTCATATTTTAACGCCAAGTGAAGGGGTTTCTGTACAGATCAACGCCTATAACTTTCCGGTGTGGGGTATGTTGGAAAAATTATCCACCTCCTTATTAGCTGGTGTTCCTTCTATTGTAAAACCATCTCCTTTCGGATCTTATCTTACCAATGCAGTATTTCAGGATATGATTGAAAGTGGAATATTGCCTGAAGGTGCTGTTCAGTTAGTGTGCGGAGAACCAGGAAATATCTTAGATTATGTACAGGATGGAGATTCTGTATTGTTCACAGGTTCAGCCAATACAGGAAGAAAATTAAAATCACTGCCATCTATTGCAGGAAATGCCGTTCGTTTCAATATGGAAGCAGATTCATTGAACTGTTCAATTCTTGGATTGGAAGCAAAGCCGGGAACTCCTGAATTCGATTTATTCATCAAAGAAGTTCGTAACGAAATGACGACAAAAGCAGGGCAGAAATGTACGGCTATCAGAAGAATTATCGTTCCTGAGTACTTAATTGGCGACGTTCAGAATGCTTTGTCTAAAGCTTTGGATCAAACAAAAATCGGAAACCCATTAAGCAGAGAAACCAAAATGGGATCTTTGGTAGGAAGACAGCAGTACGAAGAAGTTCTGAGAAAAGTAAACCTATTAAAATCAGAAACAGAACTTGTCTATGACGGAAAACACGAACTGGTAGATGCCAACTATGAAAATGGAGCATTTATGAGTCCGAAATTATTCCTGAACGACAAGCCTTTCGAAAAAAATATATCTCACGATGTAGAAGCTTTCGGGCCTGTATCTACATTAATGCCGTATAAAGATGCTGAAGAAGCAGCCGCACTGGCAAAAAGAGGAAAAGGAAGTTTGGTAGGATCGATTATTTCTCATGACGAGAACTTTATCGCTGAAACTTCATGGAAAATGGCTTCCCAGCACGGAAGAATCTTCGTATTGAACAGAGATAATGCCAAGGAAAGCACTGGTCATGGTTCACCGCTTCCTACATTGATGCACGGAGGTCCTGGTAGAGCTGGAGGCGGAGAGGAAATGGGCGGACTGAGCGGTCTTCATTTCTTTTTACAGAAAACAGCTATTCAGGGATCTCCGGATGTACTGAAAGCAATTACTAAGATTTATCAGCAGGGAGCAGAGAAAAAATTCTCAGACAAGCATCCTTTCCAGAAATATTTTGAGGAAGTAGAAGTAGGAGACTCCTTAGAAACAGCAGGAAGAACAGTTGCTGATGCAGATATCGTCAACTTTTCCAATGTTTCATGGGATCATTTCTATGCCCATACAGATGCTACAAGTTTAACAGGTACAATCTTTGATAAAACTGTTGCTCACGGATATTTCATCCTTTCAGCAGCAGCAGGATTATTTGTTTCTGGTAAAAAAGGACCTGTTATTGCCAATTACGGATTGGAAGACTGCAGTTTCTTCAAACCTGTATACGCCGGAGATACCATCACAGTGTATTTAACAGCAAAAGAAAAAATCAACAGAGGCGTAAAAGGAAGAAACATTCCTTCCGGTGTTGTAAAGTGGCTGGTTGAGGTTGTAAACCAAAGAGATGAGGTTGTATGTGTAGCAACGATCTTAACATTAGTGGCAAAACAATCACCTTTCATAGACCTGAGTGTGAAAAATGTTCAGAAAATAGTAAACGGTTTAACGGAAAATACTCCTGCACTTTGGGGAAAAATGTCTCCACAGCAGATGATAGAACATCTTGAGCAGGCTGTATTGGTAAGTTTTGGAGAGCCTGAAGCAGAAAAGTGTTTCACCCCTGAAGAACATCTTGAAAAATGGCAGGACTCACTTTATAACCACAGAGCAATGCCAAAAGAATTTACCGCTCCGTTCCTTCCGCAGGATGGTTCACTTCCTGAACCAACACACAAAAACCTGGAAGCTGCAAAACTGTCATTCATGGATAACCTGAAGAAATTTGTGATCTATTACAAGGAAAACCCGCAGGCAGAACACATGAATTACGTTTTCGGAAAACTGAATAAAGAAATGTGGGAACTGATGCACAAAAAGCATTTTACCCACCACTTCCAGCAGTTTGGATTGATTTAATTCAGGAAAATATAATTTTGAAATCCCTTTCAGTAATTGAAAGGGATTTTTTAATGGACAATTACCCTTGTCAAGGTTTTAAACCTTGACAAGGATGGCAGAATATAAATTGAAATATTCATTATTTCAGTTAGTTATGGTTTTTGTTTGAAAAATTACTAACTTTAATAGGCGAAATCCGAAAAGCATATAGAGTAGGAGAGAACATCAAAACAAACCACTATGAAAAACTTAAAAAAACTTTCAAGACATGAGTTGAGATCTTTTAAAGGAGCCGGACCAAACTGGTCTTGTACCCTTAATCCTTGTCCTCCCGGAACCTGTTGTCTTCCTGGAAGATGGCCAGACATAGCCAGAGCATGTTATATATGTGCTGATTCTTGAAATTTTTAAACTAAAAACAATACATAAAGCCGCAATTCCCTATGATTTGTGGCTTTGTTTTATAATCTTTTGTTAAAAAATCATTCCCGTTTGATGCACTTAGATTTATTCATTACTTTCAAACCTGAAATCAATTCATAAAATATAAAAATAATGAACGAAAACTGGATGCAAAAGTGGGAAGAAGTGAAAAATATTTTGATTTGTCCTACAGATCTGGAAACGTATTTTACTTCTGATGAAATTCTAGGGCAGAAAATGGAGACGATGGAAATCGGAAATGTCACTCTTCCTTCAGGAAAAGTGGTGGTAAGAGATCCGTTGGTTTCTCTAAATGCCAATCAATCTCCCTATTTTATTCAGGCTCCGAAAGGAGATTTTCCTGTGACTATTGCTGTGGTAAAATCTGAAGATTGGGGAAACAGATATGCTGTTGTAAAAGTTGAATTTACTAAAGAAAAACCTGTTATTTATAGAGAGGCTTTAGTTGGAATTGAAGAGTTGGAGGGAGTAACTGAGGACGATTTTTTTGGTTTTGGGGTTGATGCAGGTTTAGGTTGTATTACAGATAAAGAAGTTCTGCCTTTTGTAGATCAATTCATAGATAAAATAGATATCAACAATGTTTATGATGATTATTTCGCCGAGCTTTTTTCACAAAGCTATAAAGATAATCCTAACAATCAGAGAGAAGCAGGAGACTGGATTAATTGGATGATTCCTGATACCAATTATCAGATTCCCATGTTTGCAAGTGGTTTTGGCGACGGGACTTATCCCGTATACTTTGCTTATGATGCTAACGAAGAAATTTGTGGATTATATATTCAATTTATTGATGTTGAATTGGCTTTAAGTGAAGATGATGAAGATGATCAACCAGAAAATTTTGTTTTTCTTAAAAACTAAATATGAATAGAACTTTTGCAGACCATGTTATAAAGTTCAATGAAAACCTGAGCTATACAGGAAATTTACCTGAAGGTTTTGATGTTCTGAATCCGTACCTGGAAAACCCTGAAACATTAATGGTAATGCAGACGTTTTATCATAAATATTATAATGATTTATCCCGAAGAAAATTTATTATTGGAATCAATCCAAGCCGTCATGGAGCTGGAGTAACCGGAGTTCCGTTTACCGATACAAAAAGATTGGAAAGTGTCTGCGGAATCAAAATGGAATCTGCCCATACTCATGAAATTTCTTCCGTTTTCATCTATGATATGATTGAAAACTATGGAGGTGCTGATCTTTTCTATAAAGATATTTATATCAATTCTCCATTTCCACTGGCTATCGTTAGAAAAACAAAAAATGGCTGGCTTAATGCTAATTATTATGACGATAAAGAATTATTCGAAGCTGTAAAGGATTTTATGATTGAATCTTTGAAGAAACATATCAGTCTCAATCTTGATGTATCAGAAGTTTTTATTCTTGGTAAAAAGAATGCCGATTTTATTTCAAAACTAAACAAAGAAGCAAAACTGTTTGATAAAATGACAGTTCTGGAGCATCCACGTTATATCCAACAATATAAATCCAAAGAAAAACAGATTTATATAGACAAGTATATTATAGCTTTGCAGAAATGACAAAATCCCTTCGTAGAAAGGGATTTGTCATTTATGAATTAGAATCTTTATGGGAATGTGGAACTTATGATTAATTTTCTGAAGTTAGTTCTTAATTACTTTGGCAGACTCTGTTGCTGTTTTAATAATGTAAACTCCTTTTGGAAGTTCTGAAATATTGATTTCATTATTCCCCTTTTGAGTTTGTACAGCCTTCAGCATTTTACCGTCCAGGCTGTAGATTTTAGCTTCACTGGCTTTTTCTGTAGTGATAGAAATTGGCCCGCTGGTTGGATTAGGATAAACAGTCAAGTCTTTTTTAGTGCTTTTAGCTTCCGAAGTTCCCAATACCAGATTGCTGTCTTTTACCCAGGTGAAAGCATCCAAACCTACATATCGGAAGGCTCCGTTCGCGGTGATCTGCAACTCGTCAATCACAATGTTTGAGTAGTTTTGCCCGTTTAAATTGGTCAAATCAATCAAAGTGAATCCGTTTGTAGTACCTAAGCTTGTAGCAAATCCGGTAGTTTTTGTTTGAGTAAATTTTGTTACTCCACTTAATTTCCCGGTTACAGTAAGTGTTCCTGCCACATTAAGATCCAGGTTCAATGCAGAAAGATACATCCAGAATCTGTTTACTTTAAACAGATTAGACGTGGTCTTAATACTGAATGATGGCGGAAATTGAGAATCATTGGAATTATCAATATATCTGTTGTCATTGGCTGTTCCGTTCCAGCCAGTTCCGGGAAAATTTCCCTGAATATCGAAAACGCTTGTATGGGAAATGATATTGAAGATAACCCCATTATCGGTGAAGCTTGTACTTGCGTTCGATTCTGTCTCAAATTGTTCTGTACTGGTCTGCCCGAATGAGAAAATTGAAATGAGCAGACTACAGATTGCTAAAAAAGTAGTGCTTTTCATGATTTTTGTTTTAAATGTTAGGTTTTTGTATGGCTATTAATCCCTTGGTGGGTAAATACCTTCCACACAAATGATATAATTTAAGCCAAGATAAGGCGGCATATTATTCACAGGCTGGCTTTGACCGATGAAGCTAATGCTTTGATTATTAATAATCGTATCAGGGTTAGCATTATTCACGAAACTAGGTACTGCATTGAAATCTCTTCCCACTTGTGTTCCTGAGATAGCAATTGTTGAAGTGGCCGTTGGAGTAGATGAATTGGCATTTTTATTCGCTACTTTAAGCTGAAATCCTGCACCTACACTTGGAAGGTTTGATGCTAAAAGTGTATTTTGTGTAGTACCTGCCGCTGCACCCAAAGGATAATATTCGTTGGCATTTACATTTCCTGCGCCTAAAGCTATACGCCCTTTTAAGTTGGGCAGAGCAAAAGTAGTGATGCCGTCTCCACCATAAGTTGTTCCTAAAATAGAGAATAAGGCAGAATTTCTTGAGATGCTTAATAAACTTCCATCGCAAAACATCCATCCTCTAGGGGCAAAATTTCCTGCAAATAATTTTACAATTCCAATGTACTCGTCCATGATAATATTTTTTTAGTTTTAGATTTCTTACTCTTTTACAGGCTTTTCAGACTCCGCCTTTTGGTTGTTAATTCTCAGTTCAAAGGAACGATTAATAACAAGGAGGTACTAGAGTAGAAAATACCAAATTTAAAACTCCGTATTTCTACGTAATAACATCTTGAAGTATGCTGATTCAAAAAGGAAAATTTATATTTTAAGTTTCTCTGAACGAGCTGTATTTCGTATTTTTGTAACAATCCAATAAAAATAAAAATGAGCGAATTTGTAGCATCAGAAATTAAAAATAATATTGCCGAAATCAGTTTCGGAACCCTAAAAAGTAACTCTCTTCCGGGAGCAATTTTAGAAAAACTGGCAGAAACTATCCTTGAAGAAGGAGCAAAAGAAAAGGTGAAAGCTATTTTAGTAAAAAGTGCAGGTGAGAAAGCGTTTTGTGCAGGAGCAAGTTTTGATGAGCTTTTAGCAATTGAGGAACTGGAAGCTTCCACAAAATTTTTCGGTGGTTTTGCTAAAGTTTTAAATGCAATGAGAAACTGTGGGAAAATTGTAGTGGTAAGAGTGCAGGGAAAAACTACCGGTGGAGGAGTTGGAATTGCCTGCGGAGCAGATTATTGTTTTGCTACTAAAGATTCAGCTCTGGCGCTTACGGAAATCAACCTTGGAATCGGACCTTTTGTAATTGGGCCTTATGTTGAAAGAAAAATAGGGAAGTCGCAATTCTCCGCAATGGCCATTGATGCAGACTTCAGATCTGCAGAATGGGCTGAGCAGCATAATATTTATCATTCTGTTTCTGATACTATTCAGGAAATGGATGATAAACTGGAGAAATTTTTACAGACTTTAGCATCAAGAAGCAGTGATGCTTTGTCATTAATTAAAAAGGTTTCATGGGAAGGAACAGATCACTTCAATGAGCTAATGCCGGCAAGAATTCATATGAGTGCAAGTCTTATTCTTGAGGACTCAGCTAAGAAAAATATTGAATCCATCAAAGAAAGGTTAAGGGCAAAATAATTTGTCTTTAATGGCTAGAAAATAATTGGATTCTGATCCAAACTTTATCCGTAGAAATATTTGTTTTCTACGGATTTTTTGTGCCTTTTGGTGTTTTAAAAGATGGATACAGTTTTTAGACTTTCAGATGCCGATAGAATAATTCTAATATATCGCGAAAGAATTATTTCCAAAATTTTAAATAAAAACTTGGCGAATTGAAAATAATTTATAACTTTGTAATTCAAAGTTCTTTTTATGGATTCAAAAAACTATCACGAAGACTTATCCCACATTCGTTCTATGATGGAACGGTCTTCCAGATTTATTTCTCTAAGTGGCTTATCCGGAGTTGTGGCCGGGTTAGTGGCAATTACTGGAGCCGTATATGTGTATTTTGTCTTTCAGAGAGAAGGAATCAGCTATTTTGATGGAGACAGAAATATTTTAAGCCCTTCCTTAGTGAAAGAACTTGTCCTGATTGGATCTATTATTTTGGTTGTTGCAGTCCTTAGCGGTTATATTTTTACCGCCCATAAAAGCAAAAAGAAAGGTTTGAAGATCTGGGATGCCACAACAAAAAGACTTTTGTTTACCTTTGCAGTGCCTTTGGTAGCAGGCGGTGTCTTTTGTCTCGCTCTACTTTATCATCATCTTTTTGTTTTCATTGCTCCGGCTACACTTATTTTTTATGGGTTGGCGCTGGTAGCTGCAGAACGTTATACATTAACGGATGTAAAGTATTTAGGATATCTAGAAATTATTTTAGGACTTGTTTCTTTGTTCTTTTTAGGATGGGGATTGCTGTTCTGGGCTATTGGTTTTGGAGTTTTGCATATTGTGTATGGATTGATCATGCATAAGAAATATAAATAATGGATGAGGATATAATTTTGCTATTCAATAGCAAAATTAGCATAAGTATTGCCTTTGGTAATGACTGCAGAATAAATAAGAAAAAGTAAAATGATCAAAATAAATCAGCTCAATAAAGAATTCGAAAGCCGTGTAAGACTGGGGATTATGTCCGTTCTTATGGTCAACGACTGGGTTGATTTTTCTGAAATGAAAAGTCTGCTCGAAATAACCGATGGAAATCTTGCAAGCCATAGCAATGCTCTGGAGAAAGCTGGTTATATAGAAGTGAAAAAAGAATTTGTCGGAAAGAAGCCCAAAACCTCTTATCGCGTAACCCAAAGTGGAAGACAGGCTTTTACTGAACATTTGGATGCACTGGAAAAATTATTAGGGCGATAGCCTTATATTTTTTTGAAAATTAACTTTGAATTGCAAAGTACTTTAATTAATAAAATGATGACACAAAAACAAAAAACACTCGCAATTTATGTCCTTCCATTGGCTTTACTCAGTATTCCTTTGGCTGGAAATCTATTTTCTAAAGAAGTAAACTGGTCAGCTTCAGATTTTCTGATAGCAGGAGCTTTACTTTTTACAGCAGCTTTTCTCATTAACCTGGTCCGAAATAAAATCAGAAAGCAAAGCTACAAAGTCCTGATCTGCATTTTTATTTTGCTGGCTCTTGCTTTGATCTGTGCCGAGTTGGCGGTAGGGATTTTCGGAAGCCCGTTTGCGGGAAGCTAAAGCCGGATTTATTCAGTATTTAATATGACTAGAAAAGAGTTCATTAAAAGACTAGCTTATCTTTCATTGGGAGGTGCTTTCCCGGCATTGTATTCGTGGCAGATAGAACCTTTTTGGGTGGAATTTGTACAAAGAAAACTTCCTGTTAAAAACTTGCCAAAGATTCTTGAAGGAAAGAAATTGATGCAGATTTCAGATCTGCATGTGGGAAATCGTTTCGACTGGAATTTTCTGATTGAATCTTTTCAGAAAGCCCAACAGTTTAAGCCGGATTTTGTAGTGTATACTGGCGATTATGTAAACAAGGGAACACCAGAAGAACAAAAAGCACTTGAAACTGTAATGGAAAATTGTGTTTTGGGAACGTCAGGCACTTTTGGAATCCTCGGTAACCATGATTATGGTGAAAATTGGAAAGATATAGAATGCTCAGATAGTATCTGTGAAATTCTTAAAGACAGAGGTATTACAGTGCTGAGAAATGCTCAGGAGGAAATCCATGGACTGAATTTTATAGGACTTGAAGATCTTTGGTCGCCTAATTTCTATCCCTCAGATGGGATGAGTGAATATGACTCCTCAAAAGCCAATATTGTATTGTGCCACAACCCAGACGCCTGTGATCTGGATATTTGGAACAGCTATCAGGGATGGATTTTAAGCGGACATACTCATGGCGGGCAATGTCGGATTCCCGGTATTATTACTCCGGTTCTTCCTGTAAAAAATAAAAAATATGTGTCGGGAGAAATAGATCTGGAAGATGGAAGAATGCTTTACATCAATCGGGCCATAGGACATTCTTTCCAGATAAGATTTATGGTACGCCCGGAAATTACTGTTTTCACCTTAACTCAAGCTTAATAATTATGAAAGATTCAGAAATAATAAAACAAAAAACAAAGGAAGATCAGAATATCTTAAACTTTGGAAAAATCATTTTTGTAATATTCTTTTTAGCTGGAAATAGCTGTCTTTTCGGATATATTTTCACAAAGGAGTTTTGGTTTGCAGATTTAGGATTTATGCTCATTACTTATGGAAGTCTTTTCAACCTTGTTATTATGTTGATTTTGCTGATATGTGCTGCTGCTAATAAATCTAATCGTAAAGCCTATTTACATTCTGCAGCAATTCTCTTAATCAATATACCTATAGCTATACTTTATACCATAATAGGATTCAATCTTGTTATTTTTAATTAATTCACTATGAAAAAAATACGCGTTCAGTTTCTGCTTTTTGTGTACGATAAAACTCAAAAATTATACAGAAAATATTTTAAAAAGAAAAAAAGACAGTGGCAGTTCAATGAAAAGCAACTGCTGGAGTTTCAGGAAGATTCTTTAGGTCGGAAACTGGGAGAGTTTTACAGAAAACATGGCTTTTCAATGATACCCAAAATGGAAAATCATGACGTACACCATCTGATTACCGGCTGCGGAACCAACTTTGAAGATGAAATTGCCATGCAGTATCTGCTGCTTGGAAACGGTAAACTCAATGCGCACCTTCTGGCTGCAATCGTATTAGGAACAATTATTCTTCCTGAATATGCGAAAATTTATATCAAAGCATATAAAAAAGGACAAAATATGAGAACCTTTCATCACTGGGACTTTGAAGGACTGCTATGGCAGAATTATGAACATGTGAAAGACTTCATTCAACAAAAAGAAACAGCCATTCTCCATTAAAATTTAAGGATGATGAGAAAAATAAAATTCAGTCCGCTGGGAGCAAAAACGTTTCTGATTTCCTTTTTGCTGGGTACCTCATTACTGCTTTTATTTTGGATTACAAAAGCTGAATTTCTCGTGATACTCGGATTTTACTATGTGGTGATCGCGGCAGTAGTGAATCTGTTAATCATTTTATATGAATTGATGGAATTCCTGAGTGATATTTCCGGAAAGAAAAGGAACGGAAATTCTGTACTTCTTCTGTTGCTCAATGTTCCTGTTGCTTTAATCTACCTCGCCCTATACTTTGAATTTCTTTCAAATCTCTCAAATCTCTCAGATCTTTCAACCTTTTAAATCTTTAAATAATTAACCTCATGAAAACACATCATTATATATTTCTTACAGCCATTCTCTTTGTTATCGTCTTTTATGACCAGGATGTAGGGCTAAACCTTGGAATCCTGGGAATTGTCTACGCAGCATTAACCCTTTTCAGGACACCTGCAAAAAATAAAACAGGAATACTTTATGTTCTTTTTGCGACAAGTATTCTTTCCAGTATTGCATTTGCATGGTTTGGAGATTTTACATCATTTATTGCTGTGATGAGTTCGCTGCTTTTGCTGGGATACAAATCAAAGAACAGAAGACTGAAGATTCTCTTTTTAATTCCGGTTTTTATCGTGAATAGCTGTACTTCCTTCTGTCGTTTTTTTAGCTTTGATGAATGGCTGCCTAAGAAAAATTTTTCAGGATTTTGGCAAAAGACATTGGCTTTCTTTTTGATTCCGCTGGTGCTGGTTTCTGTTTTCTTTGGGATATATTCTGCAGGAAGCGACCATTTTGCAGCCCTTTTCACAGATTATGAGCTGGATATTAATCTATGGCAGGTATTTTGTCTCTCTGTGTTAGGATTCTTTATTGCCTTTAATTACTGGAATTATGCGGTGGAAAAGTTAATCTATAAAAACAATCATGTTCTGGATAACGATTTCCGCAAAGATTCCCGGATTCCCAAAGCTACTTATTCCTTTCTTGATCTTGACGCAGAAAGAATGAGCGGAGTAATCTCTTTTGTTTTGCTGAATATTCTATTGATTTTCTTTATTGTTACCTACAATTATGAACAGTTTTATGAAGCCGTAAAAACACCTGTTCAGCTTTCAGAAGAAACCCATGAAAGAGTAAACGCAGTTATTATATCTATTGTCATGGCAATTCTGGTGATTATGTTTTATTTTAAATCAGGATTTAATTTTGATTCAAAAGCAGGTTCACTGAAACTATTAGCCAAAATATGGATTTTTCTCAATGCTGTTCTTGTTGTTTCCGCAGCGCTTAAAAACTATGAGTATATTGTTTATTATGCATTTACCTATAAAAGACTTGGTGTATTTGCTTTCCTTCTTTTATCACTAATCGGCCTGGTTTTGACTTATATTAAAATTCAAAAGCAAAAAAGAAACATTTTCCTTGTTAATACAATGATCTGGTATTTTTATGCAACCGTTCTTGTATGCAGCTATTTCAACTGGGGTGGTTTTATCACTTCCCAGAATATGAAACGAAAAGATTTTGCGGTTAATTATCACCGAACTTCTATTAATTTCAGTGAAAAAGCACTCCTGAAATATGCAGATGAAAAAAATGATCAGAAACTAAAAAAGACTCTGCAGGATAAAGTGAAAAATGAGAGATCCAAAACCTTCCTTTCAAAGATTTTGTATTATCAGACCCTAAAATAGAAGATCATGAAAAACCTTATTGAATCCTCAAGATTTAAAATTAATGTATTATTGATAATGATGACTATATTCTGTTTCAGTCTCTCTGCTTTCAGATATTATATCAGTGATACAAAAGTATTTTTGTTTCTCAACTGGAATCTTTTTCTGGCGTGGATTCCTTTATTATTAAGTTCATTCATTCTTGCTTTTAAGATCAGAAGTACAATTTCACTCATCTTTATTATAGTAGTCTGGATATTGTTCTTCCCCAATTCCCCCTATATTCTTACGGATCTTTTTCATCTCAGAGCAAGAAATGACATACCAATCTGGTATGACCTGATTGTGATTCTTTCCTATGCATGGACGGGGCTGATCTGTGGTTTTATAAGTCTTAATGATATTGAAAAACGACTTTCTGATTATGGAAAAAGAAATATTATCAATGGAGTAACTGTGCTTTTCTTTTTCATGAGCAGTTTTGGAGTTTATCTTGGCCGATTTTTGAGATGGAACAGCTGGGATGTACTCAACAATCCTTTTGGTCTGTTCTCAGATATTCTGGTAAGATTCATCTATCCCATGGAATATACCAAAACATGGGGCGTCACCCTTTTGATGGGAATTATTCTCAACTTTATGTACTTTACATTTAAATGGGCAGAAACCAATGATGAAAAAGAATTGCAGCCGGAAAATAAATCATTAAACGGAATGGAACAATTTTAGCATTTAAATGAGCTCAGCATAATAAATGTTGATCCACTTTTAAAATTAATATTATGAAAAAAAGCCTATTGTTAATTCCTTTGATTATTGTTGCCTGTAAAAAAGAACCTGCTGTGACAAACGTTCCGGAGAAAGATTCTACAGTGGTAACAGAAATGCCGGACTCTGTAGTAAAAGCAGATTCTGCAGCATTAAGAAAAAAAGATTCAATTATTAACAATGCTCCGGTCACTAAGGAAGTTTTACGCAAAGGGGTAATGAGAAATGAAAAAGAGGGTCAGATCATAAGAACGGCAGATGCTAACCAGCTCCCTTTTACAATTGGAGAAGAATTTACAAAAGATGATCAGGATTTAGTCTTAAAGCTGACCCGTTACAACCGTCCCAATATTAAAGCGAAAATTTCAACAAAAGAGAAAGATTTTAATATTCGTTTCAATCAGATCAGACTTCCTAACGGGAATTATGACGGACCTTTTGGAAGAGAAATTACTTATGATACTCCCGGACAAGGTGAAGTGTGGCTGATTATCGGAAAAAGTAATATGGCTTCAGGAAATACCAAAGGAAGTTTCACAGTAACGGTTGAATAATATTCAATCAATTTGGTACAATTTCTGCAAACTAAACACTGAAGTTTAAAATTTTAAATTATGAAAAATATAGTTCTAACAGCAATGGCTGCCTCAGCTGTACTTGTAAGTTGCGGAACCGTACAGTCATTGGTTCAGAATACATTTCCATACACAACTAATGTTTTGGTATCTACGGGAGTTCCTGCAGATAAAGAAGTTTCTTCCACTGCAACAGCTACCAATGTACAGACATGGTTCGGAGGAAATAACAATGCAAAGATTAAAGACGTAAGAATTTCAGACGCAAAAATCTCTGTGGCATCTCCTTCAGGAGGGAATCTGAGTGCCTTTAAAACTGTAAAAATATACGTTTCTTCTAGCGGAACAGGAGAAAGATTGGTCGCTTCACGTTCCAATATCTCTACCAATTCTTCCAGCTTAAATCTTGATCTTAATGATACCGGATTCCTGGATGAAATTGTAAAAAGTTCAGGTTTAACTGTAAGAACAGTGTATGAGCTGAAGAATCAGACTTCTTCAGATATGAATATCAAAGTGGCGCTTAATTTCAGCAGCGTTCCTGCAAAATAAGTACATAAAAAATACTATTAAAAACCCTCTTTCAGTATTCTGGAAGAGGGTTTGATATGAAGTAAAATAGGTAAAAAAATCTTTTATTTAGAGTTTTGTCAGTTTCTCAACAACTCTTCTCTGGCCTTCATTGATGTTAATAATATACTGACCTGCTGGTAGTTGTGAGATATCAATTTTCTCATTTGGCAAAACTGAATTTTTGATAACAGTGCGCCCCTGAAGGTTAATAATCTCTACATCCAGTTTTTTATTTTCACTGCTTTTAAGAGCGATAGAACTGCTGGACGGATTAGGATAAATTTTAACCTCTAAGGCAGATAAAGTTTTAACAGGTGCTGCAAATTTACTTTCCAGCTGAAGAATGGCATTCTTCACATTAGGAAGTGGGCCAATCTTTTGACCCGTTACAGTTCCTCCCTGAGGAATTCCCGTTGAAATTAAAAGGTTTTTCATTGCAGAAGGCGTTAAATACTGACCTGTAGTCTGACGATAGAAAGACTGGATTAAAATAGCAGCAGAAGAAACTACCGGTGTTGCAGAACTTGTACCGCTGAAATAATTATAAGTTCTGTTGTTGTCATTGTCATATTTCGCATAAGATCCATAACCTGCCGCCATCACACTGCTTCCCCAGCCCTGAACATCCACTCTGTTTCCATAAGTACTGAAACTTAATTTCGAATGGGTAGTATTAGGAGATCCTGCTCCTACAATAATAGCACCACTATTTCCTCTTGCAAGATAGGTTGCATAAAACGGATCATCCAGATTCTGGTTTCCATTACCTGCTGCAGCAATGATAATAATCCCAGAATCAGTAGCGGCTTTGGTAAGATCCCAGATTACTTTATCATATTCCGCAGGACAATACTGACCGTCTTTTCCGCCAGTCTGCATTTCATATAAAATAATATCTCCGGCCTGAGATGCATTAATAGATCTGCTCACTGCAGAAGCCCGGTTGTATCCCACAGTGGTCCATTCCATATAACCTTTTATTTCAGAAGTATTGTAGGCAGCTCCTGTAAGACCAATATTATCTTTTACAGAACCTAAAATACTTACTACTGCCGTTCCGTGATCACGGTAATTATTATTGGCCAGGCCGGCATTCGGAGAATATCCCGGTTCCAGTTGTATAGAGTTTTGGTTAGACAGCATCTCATGAGTTTTATAGAAACCATATTCTACATCCCGCACACGGATATTCTGTCCGGTGATTCCTCTTGACCATGCATATTTAGCATTGATTCCCGGATTGTCATTCAGATAGGTCTGCAGGCTTTCCAGATCAGGAGTTGCCACAAAAGCATTTACCAAAGGTGGTTCTATAGGTTCGGCACTCATTACGGAAACATATTCTATTTCAGGAAATCTCTCCAGGGTATGGATGATTTTTTCTGAGGCTTCTTTATTTTGAAGAGGAATGTCAGCCTTATAAATTCTTTTCAGTTTTTCCACAGATTCCGTGGAATTTCCGATGGCCTTGCTGTTTCTGGCCATTTCATCAAGTTTGCTGTCTGTAAAGTCCAGATCATACTTAAATGAGATGTGGTTTTCTCTTGAAAATCTTTCCAGATCAGCATTTCTGCTGAAAGCTGTTTTTTCTGAATTGATGCCTTTTGAAAAGCATACATAAATAATTGAATTTTGATCATCAGCCATTTTGGGCTGGCTGCCCTGCCCGAAAGACAGAGTAGAACAGAACGCAAATAATGCGAAAAGGTTGGTTTTTGTTTTCATACGATTTTGTTAAATGGTTGTAAATCAGTTTTGATTTGTATCAAAAATAATAATAAAATGAAAACAAATCACGTTTTTGTGAATTTATTTTTTTAATTTTTACTCCTTCCTTTTGTATAAAGGATTTCTTTGTTTATGAATGGTACACCTCACAGGTTTTCAAAACCCGTGAGGTGTAATGACAGATGTATTTTCTGCTTACTAATCAAAAAAAATACGCTCCATAAATTGAAACGTATTGCGTATATTTTACACCTTTATCTTCTCCGCTTAGCTTTTGGTAATGGAATCCATTACAATGGTAACCGGTCCGTCATTGATAAGAGAAACCTTCATATCAGCTCCGAAGATTCCACTTTCGGTTATTAATCCCGATTTAGCTATTTCTTCCTTAAAATAATCAAAAAGCGGTACAGCTTTATCCGGTTTTGCTGCCTTTATGAAAGAAGGTCTGTTGCCTTTTTTATAATCTGCAATCAATGTAAACTGGCTGATACAAAGGATTTCTCCTGAAATATCTTTCACGGAAAGATTAAGCTTGTCATCTTCATCTCCAAAGATCCTCAGGTTTAAAACTTTTTGTACAAGCCAGTCAGCATCTGTCTTTTCATCATTTTCATCTATGCCTACAAGCAGCATTAGTCCTTTTCCGATTTCTCCAACAATTTTTCCTTCTACTCTTACACTGGCTTCAGAAACTCTTTGTATAACGATCTTCATCTTATATTTTTAATAATAAACATTTAAGATTTTACTTGCGGCATCGTAACTGTAAGGATAAGTTTTAGGCGGCAGAGAAGTTTTGGCTCCCGATTCCGGCTGTCCCGTACTTAAGATCCATCTTGTATCATCCTGCGGACATATGATGGCAATATTGTCTTTTACCTCAAGAGTGGTATTATTATCAGGACATATATGTGGAGCATTCCTGTCATAGACTTTAAATCCGTTTGCGGTTCGAACAATAATAAGTCCTCTCGTTCCAGATTGCTGTTCGTTTACATAAATCCAGCCGTTGATATTGTTCAAAACGTAGTAAGCGGGAAGGTTTAGATTAAGTGATACATTGATAGGAACATTGGGGAAGCAGTTCACAGTATCTTCTCTGCTCCCACAAGAGTTTATAGTTAAATTACTGAAAATCAATAAAATGAAAATAGATAAGATTGAGAAAGTTTTTTTCATTTCAATTTAAATTTTTATATATTTGTAAAAATTAAACGATTACAACACGAAAACATTGTCCGGCAAATGTCGGATTATTTTTTTATACTAAAACTAAATTTTGAAAATTATGGCAAGCTATGTAACTAAGGAGGGCCTGGAGAAAATGAAAGCTGAGCTGGAACAGTTGGAAACTGTAGAGAGACCAAAAATTACTCAGCAGATCGCAGAAGCAAGAGATAAAGGAGATTTGTCTGAAAATGCAGAATACGATGCGGCTAAAGAGGCTCAGGGGATGCTTGAAATGAGAATTTCTAAGCTGAAAGACGTAATTTCTACTTCTAAAATTATAGACGAAAGCCAATTAGATACTTCAAAAGTTTCCATCTTAACGACAGTGAAACTTAAAAACAATGCTACCAAGCAAGAGCAGGTATTTACATTGGTACCAGATAACGAAAGCGATCTGAAGACGGGAAAGATTTCTGTGAACACACCTATCGCAAAGGGGCTGTTAGGAAAAGCTATTGGTGAAGTTGCTGAAATTACTTTGCCAAACGGAAACAAACTGTCTTTTGAAGTATTAGACATCTCATTATAGTCTGATATTCCCTTTTATTTCTAACCTTCTAAATATCTAACCCAAACTTCTGATAAAATGAGCACTATATTCACAAAAATCATCAATGGCGAAATTCCCTCTTATAAGATTGCAGAAAATGAAGACTTCATTGCATTCTTAGACGCAATGCCTTTGGTGAAGGGACATACTTTAGTAGTACCTAAAAAAGAAGTGGATTTGATTTTTGATCTTGAAAGTGAAGAATACAAAAACCTTTGGGGATTTGCCCAAGAGGTAGCCAAGAAGATCAAAACTGCAGTTCCATGTGTAAGAGTAGGAGTAGCAGTGGTAGGGCTTGAAGTTCCTCATGCACACATCCATCTGATTCCTTTAAATAAGATGGAAGACATGAATTTCAGAAATGAAAGATTAAAATTAACGAACGAAGAATATACAGAGATTCAACACTCAATTATTAATTCTTAACAACCAGAAAATCGTAAAAAAGTAATTTTTTACGATTTTCTTTAACATATACATATATATTATATCATATGAATTCCAACCAATGTTCTTTCTGTGGCAGAAAAAGAAATGAAGTACAGATGCTGATTTCTGGGCAGAATGGTTTTATTTGTGAAAATTGTATAGAGCAGGCACATGCTATTGTAAAAGATGGTGCATCAAAAACAGGATATTCACCTGCAAACAGCATGGATGAGCTTAAAAAGCCGAAAGAGATCAAAGAATTCCTTGATCAGTATGTGATTGGACAGGATCAGGCAAAAAAGCAGCTTTCAATTGCTGTTTATAACCACTATAAAAGATTACTTCATGCTCAGGACGAAAACAGAGAAGTGGAGCTTGAAAAGTCAAATATTATCATGATAGGGGAGACGGGAACGGGTAAGACCCTTTTGGCAAAAACAATTGCCAGAGAACTTAATGTTCCTTTCTGTATTGTGGATGCTACTATCTTAACAGAAGCAGGATATGTAGGAGAAGATGTCGAAAGTATCCTTTCAAGGCTTCTGATGGTAGCAGATTATGATGTGGAGAAAGCTGAAAAAGGAATTGTTTTCATTGATGAGATTGATAAGATTGCCAGAAAATCAGACAATCCAAGTATTACAAGAGACGTTTCAGGAGAAGGTGTACAGCAGGGATTACTGAAACTGCTGGAAGGAAGTATTGTGAATGTTCCGCCACAAGGAGGAAGAAAACATCCGGATCAGAAATACATCCAGGTCAATACTCAGAACATCTTATTTATTGCAGGAGGAGCTTTTGACGGGATCAAGGAGATCATCGAAAGAAGAATGAACAAGCAGGCAATCGGTTTCAGCTCTGAAAAAATCAATAAAACTGACGAGGACGAATATATATTAACAAATATTAATGCGATTGATCTTCGTACTTTCGGATTAATTCCGGAACTTTTAGGAAGATTTCCAATCATTACTTACCTTGATAAGCTCACGAAAGAGACGTTAGTAAGAATTATGAAGGAACCTAAAAACTCTATCGTGAATCAATTTGTGGAACTTTTTAAAATGGATGGCACAGATTTGGCAATCACAGACGGAGCAATTGAAAAAATCGTAGAGGAAACTATTGAAAAAGGATTAGGTGCTAGAGGCCTTAGAGGTACCACCGAAAAAGTTCTAGAAGACTATATGTTTTCAATAGGAGAGGAGAAAGAAATTATCCTAACTGAAGATAATGTTTTGATTAATAGATAAAAAATTTTTTTTTTAAGAAAAATAATAATACCTTTGCGGGTGAAGATTGTATTAACACACAAATAATTTATACAATGAGAAAAAGTTTATTTGCTATAGGTCTTTTAGCAATTGGTTATTCTGTTCAGGCGCAGATATTATGTCATGTTGACACTAATGCTAATATGTATGTGAGCGAAGGCACCCTAGTTTATAGTGGTGGAGGTGTACAAACAAAAGGTAATGGTCTTTTGGACGTACATGGAAATATCATGGTTGTAGGATCTGGTACGGATCTCTTAAAAACAATTGATGCCAGCGGTGCTGATAAAACCGATGGCGGAAATATAATCTTAAGACTTAATACCCCTGCTTCTTTTGCTACTTCTACGTATGGTCAGCTATACATCGATGGACTATCCCAGTCCAATATTACAGGTATTGTAACCAAAGAATACAGAACTACAAGTAATGGTAGTGGTAATTATTTCCAGCAAGTTGCTTTGCCTTTCTTTGGTAAAGCTTTAAGCTCATTATCTACTGAAGTTGGTAAGACTTTCAATACGGGTAGATATAGTAATCCAATTCTAAAGTGGGATAATGCTAATGCAGTTTCTGCACATTTTACAAATTTAGCAACTACTACTGCTGATGGTTCAGGGTATTACATGCTGAAAGTTACTAATAACGACTGGAATCCAAGTGCACCTGCCACAGGAACTGTGTTCAATATTAACGGAAAGCCATATGCTCCGTTAGCTGGAACTGCTTCATTGCAGAATGCAGGAAAATCTAACGTTGGAGCTTCCAATATTGTATTTGGAAATGGTGGTAATGCTGTGAATGCTTACAACGAAAAGTACAATACTTATCTTGATGATTCCTTTGAATTTACTTTAAGCCCATGGGCTGGAACATTTGGCCAAAACTTTTATCAGTTTGGTAACCCTTATCTTACTAATTTAGATTTATCTAATATTGGATATACTGAAAGTGTTACCGGATCAGATGGAAATGCTGTAAAAAATATCTGGGGTATTGAATATAATCCGGGTACTGTGGTTACACTTCCTGGAGGTTCTACTTATGCTACAGGTGCTCAGGTGGTTACTTACGTGCCTACAGGTGACGGGGTTGCTCCGGCGGTTGGAGATGTGAACTTAGATAAAATGGTTATCAAACCTATGCAGTCATTTAAAATAAAGTTAAGAAACAATACAGCTCAGACTTTAGATTTTAATACACTAAGAAGATTCAAATCAACAGCAAGAACTGCAGGTACTCCTAATGGGGTAAATGCGGCTAGAATGGCAGGTAAGAGCACATCCAATACAGTAAAACAGCTTGGGGTAATCGGTCTTGATGCTAATGGTAATGAGATTTCCAGAACGTACTATGTGGTTTCTCCATCATTTACAACAGGACATCAGGTTTCTGCAGCTACAACAGTTCAAAGTTCAGCAGGTACAAGAATCATTGGTACTTACGAAGAAGCATTGAATGGTGGGTATGATAACAATTATACTAACTATTGGTTATATATTAACGAAGCTAATGAGAGTAACTTCCAAGGTAAAAATGTTAAGTTAGTTAACTATAAACTTGATCAGGTTAAATCTTATAAGTTCGAGATCAGAGAAAATGCAGAACTTATTCCTGCTGGTACTCACCAGTTATCTTCAGGAATTGGTTTCTACTATAAAGCAGAAAACGGAAATTTAGTACAGGCTAAACAGGGAGATGTTGTAGCTGTAACAAATGAAGAAGCTAACTTGTATTATGGTGAGCCAAGTAATATTACTTTGGCAGTAGATAAAACAGCTCCTAGTGTTTCCAGAACACTTGTTGTTTATGATCCATCTGTTACAAATTACATTGTTAGATTCGATCCAAAATGGAAAAAAGCAGACATTCAAGTTTATGATATGAGCGGTAAACTGGTAATCTCTAAAAAAGCGGTTGAAACATCCAGAGATTTTGTAATCGAGCTTGATGGCTCAGTTAAAAATTCATATGTTGTAAAAATCGTTTCTGATAAGGGAGAAACTGTTAACACTAAAATCTTAAAATAAACCACATGAGAACTATTAATAAACTAGTCCTGGCATTTTTCCTATTTGCTGTATCTTTAGCAAATGCCGCTCCACCAATCCCAGGAGGAGGAGGAAATGGAGGAAATGGTACCGGATCACCTGCCTCACCCATTGATATGTATATATATGTACTTGGTATCGTAGCAATAGGATTTATTGTTTACTTTACAAAAAAGTACAAAAGTATAAAAGCATAAAATTTTATTAAAATAATATTAAACTCTCTGATTAGTCAGAGAGTTTTTTTATTTTTACTCTATGAAAAAGATTTATACGCTATCAGCGATTTTGGCCGCATTTGCTTTGCAGGCTCAATTTACTGTTACCATTCAGACTCCAGCAGATTTTAAAGACCAGGATGCTATTCTATATACACTAAACGGATCAAAAGATATTATTGTTACCAAAGAACAAAGTAAGAATAGTATGTGGACTTTTAAATATCCCAACCATTATATGGGGATGATGAAAGTTTATTTTCCAGGTTCTAATAATACCGTAAGCTTTATTTCTGAAAATAAAAATGTCAGCATTAAACTGGATATCCAGAATAGCAAAGTAAAGGATGTTACGTATCTGGATGAAGCCAATAATCTGATGAGTAAACAACAAGAAGGTTCACAAAAGAAAGAGCTTATTTTGCCGGCTTTAGCACAGATCAAAGAATATTACAAAGACAATACTGATTTTGGAAAAGCTTTGAAAACAGAAATTGAAAGACTTTCTGGTGCTTCAGGTTCTATTGATGCAGCACAACATCCGTTTATTGCTTATTATAATACGAATTACAGCAAGTTTCTTTCCAATTCACCGGATTCAGCTAAAAAGGCAGATCAGGAAGAAATAATCAACTTTCTGGATAAATCAGGGGATATGCTTGAAAGCTCATCCTTATTGAGACCTGTATTGGTAGCTTATCTGAATTCAGGGGGGAATACCAATGTTACGGCTTCTGTTGATAAGTTGTTAGATCGTTTAAAAGTAGAGACTCCAAGAGGTCAGACTGTATTGTCAGAATTGATTGATATTTTTGATGTCTATCAGATGGATGAATATAAGAGTAAATATCTGTCTCTTGCCAAAAATCTTAAATGTACCATCACTGATAGGCTTGCTTCCACATTGAAATCCAATGCGAACATTGAAATGGGGGCTGTTTTTCCTAATTATAAGTTCCAGTCACCCGTTAATACCACTGCAAAATCATTACACGATATTAAAGCAGATAAAAAGGTGGTTGTCTTTTGGTCATCTACATGCTCACACTGTGAAAGTGAACTTCCTAAACTTTTGGAAAAATATAATGATCTGAAATCAAAAAATATTCAGATTGTAGGGCTGTCTTTAGATGTTGATAAGAACTCATATACCCAAAAAATTGCTGCATTTCCTTGGGTGAATGATTCCGAATTGAGAGGATGGAACAGTAGTTACACAGATTTGTATAATATTCATGCAACTCCCACGTATTTTATTTTAGATGCTAACAATAAGATAATCAGTAAACCAGATCATGTTGGTGATGTTTTAGAATATTTTAAGCTAAAATAATTTTGGAGGTAAAGAAATATTTTCTATATTTGCACCACCAAAACGGCGAGGTAGCTCAGTTGGTTAGAGCGCAGGATTCATAACCCTGAGGTCACGGGTTCAATTCCCGTCTTCGCTACAATAAACCGCAATCATTGATTTAATGATTGCGGTTTTTACTTTTAAAAGAATTGATACTTTACTCTTTAATTTTTTCAACTAAATTTTA
>NZ_JBMDJJ010000021.1:0-86642 GCF_057809135.1 Chryseobacterium sp. FG46
GCTCTATACGGATCTCATCTAAAGGAATTAAAATATCAGGTTTTGTTCCATGACGGTCAATTTTCACTTCGCGCTGATCATGAGTTTGCAATATTGTTTCAATAGCATTATTGATCAAATTTTCGAGGTTAACCGGTTTTTTATTAATTTTAAGCTTACCATTTTCTATTTTGGAAACATCCAGCAGATCTGTAATAAGGGTATTCAGCTTTTCAATCTGCCCCTGAACTTTCATGACAAATCCTGCTTCTGGGCTTTCTTTATCAAGTTTCAACTTTCTTTCTAATAACTGCACGTATGCTTTAATACTCGTTAGAGGTGTCTTCAGCTCATGGCTTGCAATACTTAAAAATTCATCCTTTTCTTTTTCGATTTTCTTCTGATCATCAATATCAGTAAAAGTTCCAACCCAGTTTTTAATACGACCTTCATCATAAACCGGAGTTACTCTTAGCAAATGATAGCGGTAATTACCTGAAATGACATTTTTAATTCTAATCTCCAGCTCAAGAGCTTTTCCTTTTTTCCTGCATCTTGCAAACTCGTCTGTGATATCAGGATCATCCGGATGTATTTCAGGAAAATTCTGTTCGGTGTCTGAATATTCGTACCACTTACCATTCACAAAATCAACGACTCCTGCTTCATTTAGTGTAAATGCAATTTGTGGGAGTGATTCGAGCATTAAGTGAAAATGGTCTATCTGAGACTTCATCGTCACTTGTGATGCACGTCTTCCTTTAACCTCCAGTTCAAGATTCTGCTGGGTCTTTTTCATGGCTATATTCTGCTCCTGAAGATTGTAGAAGGTTTTCACCTTAAGCAAAAGGATCTCAGGATCCACAGGTTTGGTTACATAGTCTTTAGCACCGGAAGCATAGCCTTGCGTTATGAATTTTTTGTCTGTGCTGACAGCCGATAAAAATATAATGGGAACTTCTTTTGTTTTGCTATAATCTGCCAGTGTTTCTGCCACTTCAAAGCCGTCCATATCAGGCATTTGAACATCCAGAATAATGAGGGCATAGTCGTTTTTGAGGGCTTTGCCCAGAGCCTCTTCACCGGAATTGGCTGTTTCCACCTGAAAATCCTTGGATTCAAGTAATTTTTGCAGTGAATAAAGATTACTTTGATTGTCATCAACAATTAAAATCATAGAAGTTAAAATCAATAATTAGTTACAGATATTTAAACCTCAAAAATACTCACAATATTTCAAAACATAGCAATTTTTAAAGGATTATGAGTAAGTATTTCATACCACATTTTTTTCCCGGAAACCAAGCATTTGCATTATTATTTTTCAGATTATAAGTGGCAAGGTAAAGAGAAGAAGTTTATGAAAACAAAAGAATATGTATTCAAAATATTTGGGGTAAAATCAAAGTTTTGGGAATCCGCTTATTTTTATTGATAAACTCTATGAAGGGTGTGAAATTTTATATCAGGTTAGCATAACAATGCTGGAAAGATAAAACACACCAAAAATATAGAATACAAATAAACTATATGAAATAATAAATGACCAGAACTTTAAGAGTTCTGGTCATTCATCAAACTAACCTTAATTTGTTTTCTTTCTCCATTCGGCTTTTACATCTTCTGCAGCATCTTTTGTTTTTTCCCAAGCCTCGTCCGCTTTATCTTTAATATCTTCCCACGTGTCGGAAATATTGGATTTTACTCTTTCCAGCCAATCTTCCTGTGTTGCTTCTTCATCACTATTTCTTTTTTCATTGATATAATCTCTGGCTTTATCTGCTAAGTCATTCACTTTCCACTTTGCATCATTTGCTGCATTTCTTAAAGTGTTTTCTGTTTCGTTTACCGCTTTTTCCGCCTTGTTGTAATCTGAATTATTCATAATATAATATTTAAGTATTTGGTATATAAATAAACAATCCTCATGCCTAAAAAATACATACTATGTTAAAATATTCCCAAAATTGAAATTTGTAGAATTTTTTAAGTGAGAATTTTATTTTTGCTTTCCACTGAGCCTTCTAATCATTCCTTTGAAGATAAATCCATGGAATGGCAGTACCATCAGCCAATACAACCTTCCCCAAACACCTTTTGGCCGAAAGACAGCTTTCTGCCAGATCTTATTCCTGTAAATTTTAAACATCAGCCATGCTTCTCCCGGAAGTTTCATCTCCGCCAATAAGATGAGTTTTCCTTCTTTACGATTGGCATACAGTACTCTCCAGAAGTCCAGTGCATCACCTTCTATAAGATCCGTAGGATGTCTGCGCCCTCTTCTCAATCCCGGGCCACCAACCATTTTATCAAACAATCCTCTTATTTTCCAAAGACCCTGCCCGTACCATCCATGAGTACCTCCCAATTCAAAAACACGATCCATACAAGCTTCCCTATCATCATATTCTTCACTTCTAAGGTCTGTAAAACAACCATATTTCGGTACGTCCTGATATTGTTTTAATGTTGAATCATTACGGCTGCTGATAAAACTGTCTTTCCAGCTGGATATAATTTCATTGGCCTGAATTTTTGCAAGAGTCCGTTTCAATGCTGTATCGTACGAAAACGGCTGAATGCCGGTAATTAATTTAATTTCAGTAAGACTTTCAGGACGGCAGACGACTTCTATTTTCATGCTTCCCACCAGTGCTTTTGCCAGATTATAAGAAGTTGAAGTAATAAAATAGAGCCAGTAGGAAGATAATCTGGGGGTCATTACGGGCAGTGTAAAAATGGTTCTTTTAAGACCTCTTACTTTTGCAAACTGTAACAACATCTCTTTATAGGTTAGCACATCATCACATCCAATGTCAAAGTTTTTCTGATAAGCATTTTCTTTAAAGAGTACAAAAATCAGAAAATCCAGAACGTTGGCAATACCTATCGGCTGACATCTGGTATACAGCCACTTAGGAGCTACCATAACGGGCAGCTTTTCAACAAGGTCTCTGATGATCTCAAACGAAGCACTTCCTGATCCAATGATAATTCCTGCACGCAGAACGGTTGCGGGAACCTTGCAGTCCATAAGTATTTTTTCAACCTCATACCTGGAGTTCAGATGCTTTGAAAGCTCTTTTTCATTCACCAGCCCTGAAAGATACACAATATGTTTACATTGTGTTTTTTCTATATAACCAGAAAAATTAGAAGCACATTTTTTTTCTGAATCTTCATAATCAGCAGAATTGCTCATAGAATGCATCAGATAATAAGCACCCGCAATATCTTCAGGAATATTTTTAAGTGTTTCCGGCTTGAGAAAATCAACTTCAATGACTTCAATAAGCTGTTCATCAATATCCATGTTTCTGGTAAAACGACTAACGTCTCTACAGCAACAGACAACTTTATATCCCTGTGCAGTAATTACACTGATCATTCTTTTACCAATATAGCCGGTAGCTCCTGTAAGCAGTATTTTTTCCATAATTATTGGATTTCACAGGTTTATATCATTGTGTCTGCCTGATGGTTATTATATTTTTTCCAAGAGATGACCAAAATAGTCCTTTTTTTTGACAAGATAACCTTCATTAACTTCATTGGGATCTATTTCGAGCGGAATTCTGCTATTGAGGATCATTTCACTGTTCTCTATTGATTTAATCTTATCAGGATTATTCGTTAAGAGATTAATTTTTCTGATATTCAGCAGATTCAGCATTTTCACGGCCACGTCAAAGTTCCTTGCATCAGCGGGAAGACCCAGCTTGAGATTAGCCTCAACGGTATCCAGCCCCTGCTCCTGAAGGGCATACGCTTTGAGCTTATTAATAATTCCGATATTTCTTCCTTCCTGGCGGAGATAGATAATGACGCCTCCATTTTCAGACATATATTTCATTGCGGCATCAAGCTGCTGCCCACATTCACATTTTTTAGAATGGAAAACCTCTCCGGTAATACATTCTGAATGAAAACGTACATTAACTGTCTTATCAAAATCTGTATTTTCTGCTACCAGAACCAAATTTGGACTCCAGTCTTCTTCATTTTCTGAAAATGCATATACTGTGAATAGTCCATAATCAGTAGGTATTTTTGATTGAGCTTGTATTTTGAGCATAGGTTTAGAGTTTTAAATTAAAGTTTTATTTGTCAAAAGGATTTTTTTTATCCTGTTTCACCCAGATGAGCTTAGATGTATCATAGCCAATTTCCTGAGCTTTGGAAATAAAATTCTTTTTTATATTTTCAGGGATGGTTTTTTCACGGGAAAGAATCCAGAGATAGTCTAAATTTTTCCCTGCAACCAGGGCATACTTGTATTCTTCCAGGGCAACTACATTATAACCGGCATAAAAAGGTCCGAAAAAGCTTACCTTCAAAGCAGCCACATTTTTTTCTCCTCTGAATTTAGCAGTACCATTAGCAGAAACCCATTTGTTCTTTTTAAAATTATATCCGCTGTTGACCACATTTACATTTCCGTCTGCATTAAGGCTGTACTGAGCGATTGCATTATCAAGGTCTTTTTCAAAGCGATAATCGAATCTGGCAATTTCATACCATGTCCCCAAATATCTGTTGACATCAAACTGGCTCACGGGCTGTGCTTTTTCGGGCATGGAAGAACAGGATGAAAAAATGTTTAGAAGCCCCAAGCTTAATAGCAATGTAAGAATGATTTTATTTTTCATTTTTAGTTATTTTTTTAAAGAAATAAATATTTAATAAAAACTGACTGTAACCATAAACAGCATCTTCAACAGGAATGGTTCCCATTCTGATGCCTAAAAAGTCATCAGGATTGTAGTTTACAACAGGAGACGGAATAAAAGATCCTGTCAGGATTCCATTCACTGCAAAAAATCCGGGCATTAATAGCAGGTATACAAAGCTGGCCTTTCCTATCCATTCTTTTTTAACAATAAAATGCAGATAGCAAAGCGTGAATAGGGTTACAATTACTGTAAGTAAAGTATAAATTCTGTCATAATAAAGAAACCCTGTTACACTGAGAACAATGACGGAGGTAAATACAATGAGATTATTAAAAGCATTAGCCCCATTCATATTAAAAAATTTCTCCAGGCAGTAATAGGTAAAAACACAAGAAAAAGGAATACAATAAAAGAACAGCCATTCTTCAAGAGGAAGCCCTGATATCTTAATTCCTAATGTATAATTAAGATTAAACCACCATACTCCTTTTGCGGTGAACCATATATCCCACATAATAAAGGGAACTGCAACCATTGTAGATGACAACAGAAACTTTCCAAAAAGCTTGTTAAATTGTATCCTCCTGTCAAAAGAGGCTAAAAAGCAGATGATGACAGTGAAAAAATTAATCAGTATGTAAGTATAAGGCATCATTTTTTATTGAAATACATTTTAAAATATTTAACAGGAATCCACAGAAATCCGAAGCACTCTCCCTCTTCTTTACCCAAATGTTTATGGTGCTGCTTATGAGCCCGCCTTATGGCAAGAAAATAGGGATTTTTGGTTTTTGTAAAGATTTTTGCTCTTTGATGGATAAATATATCATGCACAAAGAAGTAAGCCATTCCGTAAAGACTAATTCCAAGGCCAATAAAAAACCAGTAACTGAATTCCTGCTTTACACCTAAATATAATAAGGCAATAGCGGGACTTGCAAAAATGAAAAAGAACAGATCATTCCTTTCAAGTTTTCCGTTATGGCTGTGATCATGATGATCACGATGCAGACTCCAAAGGAAACCATGCATAATATATTTATGAATAAGCCATGTCGCCCCTTCCATAGAAATAAAAACAAGCAAAACAACCAGAAAATTCATGTCAATTGTGTTTGTGGTTAAAAAGTTCATTCAATACTTTGTATCTGAAATCGAAAATACCTCTGAGCTTTTCTTTAACAAATAAACCATGGGCTATCCTTCCAAAAAATCCTAATGGAAGTTCATAATATACAGTATCTTTCATTAATACACCATTCTCATCTGGAATGAACTCATGTAAATGATTCCAGTATTTATAAGGTCCTTCTTTCTGAAAGTCTGTAAAACTTCTGCCTTCTTTTACCTGACTGATAATCGTTTTCCATTTCATCGGAATTCCCAATACAGGAGATACGGTATAATCTATTTCCATACCTTCAAAAATAGATCCGTCCTGTATATCTGAAAGAACCACAAAATTCATGCTTTTAGGTGTTATTTCGGATAAATTATGAGGAGAGGAAAAGAATTTCCATGCTGTATCAATATCACAGTTCAAATGCTGTTCTCTGTATAATCTGTACATCGTTATTTTTTTATTGATTTTATAAATTCTAAAACATTCTTCTAAACAAAGGAGCTATCAGAAATAAGCAGATTTGTATCTTATATAGCTTTTAAATGCTACCAATAATTTCTGTGAATTGGCAATCCTGATTCTTTGCTGCAAAATATTCTGCGAACTTGTTTTCTTTATCTTTTCAAATAATGACAGATAGTACCTGTATGCGAGATATACTCCAAAAACGGAAGACCCGGGCAGCTTCTTAATTCCCTGCAAGGCTTCTTTGAATTCTTCTTCAATTTCTTTTTCAATCTGAGCTTTAACGGTATTATCAAACACAGACATATTCAATGATGGAAAATACGTTCTGCCCAAAATCTGGTAATCATCTTTCAGATCACGTAAAAAATTCACCTTTTGAAAAGCTGATCCCAGTTTCATGGCAAATGGTTTAAGCTTTTCAAATTGCTGTTTATCACCTCCTGTAAATATCTGCAGACACATAAGACCTACCACTTCGGCAGAGCCGTAGATATATTCATTATAGAGATCAGAATTGTAATCTATTTTCTTCAGATCCATTTCCATGCTGTGTAAAAACTGATTGATAAGCTGGATATCAATATCATATTGACGAACTGTTTCCTGGAATGAGTTCAGGATAGGATTGATCGAAATGCCGTCTTCCAATGCATCATAGGTTTCAGCTTTTAACCTTTTCAACAGCTTTTCTTTATCATAGCCATGAAAACTGTCAACAATTTCATCTGCAAGACGTACATAACCATAAATGGCGTAAATAGCAGATCTGATGGATGGTTTTAATGCTAATATTCCTAATGAAAAACTGGTACTGTATTTCCGGGTAGTATACTTGCTTACCTCACAAGACAACTCATCAAACAATTTTTTCATATTAATTTAGTTTTAGTTTATTAACTTCAGATGCTACAATTTTCCCCGAAATAACTGATGGTGGTACTCCGGGACCCGGGACAGTTAACTGCCCCGTATAAAAGAGGTTACTGATATTTTTGTTCCTTATTTTAGGTTTTAATACCGCTGTTTGGGATAAAATATTGGATAAACCATAGGCATTTCCCTGATAAGCGTTATAATCTGAAATAAAATCACTTACGCAGTAGCTCTTTTTATATTCAATCCTTGATGCCAGATCACTTTCTCCGGTATGCTTTTCAATTCTTTTAAGCATATTTATCAGATATTTTTCCCTGACAGATTCTTCATCATGTATTCCTGGCGCCAGAGGCAGAAGCAAGAAAAGATTTTCACAATTTTCAGGAGCTACACCCGGATCTGTTTTTGAAGGACAGCATGTGTAAAAAAGCGGTTTTGCAGGCCATTTTTTATTTTTATAAATACAATTTATATGATCGTCCAGTTCATTTTCAAAGAAAAGAGTATGGTGTTTCAAATGGGGAATTTTTCCTTTTATTCCCAGATAATAAATTAAGCATGAAGGAGCAAAGGTTTTTGATTCCCAATAAGCATTATTATAGTTCCTGAGGGATTTAGGAATTAATGTTTCCGTATGATGATAATCTGATGAAGCGATGACTGCATCAAATTCATAATCTTTACCATTTACTTTTATTGAGGTAATCTTTCCGTTTTGAGTATAAAGTTTCTGAACCTCATGATTAAAATGAAAAGTTACCCCCTGTTTTTCTGCTACTTCTTTCATGGCCAAAACAAGCTGATAAAAACCTCCCATCGGGTATTTTGTTCCTAAAACATAGCCTCCGTAATTCATAAGACTGTAAAGAGCAGGAATATTTTGCGGGGAAGCTCCCAGAAAGATGACAGGAAACTCCATCAGAGACCTTAATTTTTTATCAGAAAAATACCCTGATACATATTTTCGGAAGTTACTCAGAAGATCAAGCCTGAGCGCACTGCCGGCAATTTTTAAAGAAGCAAACTCCAGCCAGCTGTAACAAGGTTTGTTAACAAATTCCTTCATTCCCACTTCATATTTAAATTTTGCTGATTGCATAAATTTATCATACTTAACAGCTGCTCCCGGCTCTATCTTTTCGAACAGCTCGCGGATTTCATCATTTTTCTCGGGAACTGAAACTTTTTCTTTTGAAAAAACCATCTCAAACTGAGGGTCTAAAGAAACCAGTTGAAAAAAATCAGAAACTTTATAATTAAAATCAGCGAAAAAACTTTCAATAATATCAGGCATCCAATACCAGCTGGGTCCCATATCAAAGATATATCCTTCATTTGTTTCAAATTGTCTCGCCCGGCCGCCGGGCTGATTATGCTTTTCAAATACATGTACTTCATTTCCTGATTTTGCAGCATATGCAGCCGCTGAAAGTCCGGAAAATCCAGAACCTATAACCGCGATCTTTTTCTTTGAATTTCCAGTATCCATTGTTATTTAATTAATAGTTTTACAGAGCTTTTAAGACTAACTCAGCTTAGTTCAGTTTTTTACAGGCAATATCAATCAGATCCTTTGCTTCCAGATTCATTCTGTACACAGAATAATGAAATTCATCCAGTTTGGACAGGATAGAAATGAGCAGCATTCTCTCTGATTGGTTTAAATTTCCTGTTACTAACCGAGAAGCTTTTCGAATTTCATCCATGTGATTATTCAATATTATCAATCCTTGTTCGGTGATCTGAATTTGCTTTATTCTTTTATCTTTTTGAGAGGCAACCTGCTCCACCCAGCCATTACTTATTAAGCGATTAATAACAAGGATCCCTGAAGATTTTTCATGTACATTATACCTTATCAATTCCATCTTTGACATTGGTCCCATTGTTTTCAGGCTTATGAGGTATATAAAATCATCCTGGCTTGAGAAAACTGAATTATTCATTGCAGAACGGGAGTAGGATTTTGCATACCTGCTCATTCTTATTAATAATGTATTGATGACACTATCAGAACTTCTTCCCAGTTCTCTTCCTATCCAATCCGGATCTTGTATCTCAGAATTCGTTTTTTGAGAAGCCTTGATCCATTCTGTAAAACCATGAAGATCATTGCTATAGATAGCTTTTTCTTCATTTTCTTCTACAAATTGCTGAACAATTTCTACAACTGATTTTATTAGATCAAAATTCATAGCAAACAAATTAGTATACAAATATACTTAAAAAATGATATAAAGTATATTAATATACTTTATTTAATTAATCAAAAATATAAAGTGCTGTATTACAATATATTATTTTTTTTTAAAAACAGAAAATGAATAAATATTAAAGTGTATAAATATACTTTTATGGAAAAATGGAAAGATTAATAAACTATATGTTTGAATATATATCTTAAAAATTATTCTTATCCGATTAAATTAAAGCATCATTAACAGGTCGCTCCCCTGGAGCTATAATTTAAAACAAATACTTCCTATTAACAGTCAGCTCCCATAGGAGCTGGGCTTGATCACATCGGGATCTGCTGTTAGTAGAAAAAAATGAAGTCCTCGTAAAAAATAAAGCTCCAGGGGATCAACCTGTTAATTCATACCGTAAATATTGATATTTTAAATGTATTTATACTTTTTATCGGACAGTAATGCTTAAAAATATATAAAACACTCTGGAGTTCAACCTATTTCAGTGAATAATTTGTAATTTTATGATTTAAGCTAAGGCCCTATAGTTCAATGGATAGAATAGAAGTTTCCTAAACTTTAGATCCAGGTTCGATTCCTGGTGGGGCTGCAAATCATATCACTTTATCAATAAATTGAAGCTCTTTCAAATCAATTCCCAAATCTTAATTAATTCAGTACTTCTCCTACTTTAGAGTTTGATTTTTGTCCTAAGCTATAAAAGAAAAATCCCCGGATCTCTCCGGGGATAAAATCAAATGAATTATAACATAAGATATGTTATTTTTTTAATAAATGGATTGATTACTATTAAATTATTTAACCGCTTTCAACGTTTGTTTAAAGCCATCTTTTTGATGCAGGGTAATTAAATATACTCCCTGCTTCAGTTCTCCTAAATAAAGAACGGAATCTGGCTTATCTATAGTTTTAATCAGCTTCCCTGAAATATCAGAAATTGAAATTGATCTTACTTTTGTAATATCAGAAATATGTAGTACATCTTTGAATGGATTGGGGTATATTTTAACGGGATTATCAGCTTTTAGCCCTGAATTTTCATTAGTCGCCAGTGATGCTTGTGTAGTAATCTCTATGGTGAAATTCCCTTCCGGAAGATCTCTAGGGCTAATATAGTGACCAACATTTATATAGTAGGTTGTTCCGGCTATAGTAGGAATAGTGATCGTTTCAACTATTCCTATGCCTCCCACTTCGTTATCTATTTTTCCTGCACATACAAGAGCAGTACAACTCCCTGTATATACTCCTATCCCATGATCCCAGTAAGATATAGTAGTGGCTTTAATGGTTGTATTATTTCCATCTCCAACAAAAGAATACCAAAGACCATCATTCATTCCACCTGAACAACTGGTAATTACGCCATCATTTCCTGCATAAATACCATTAATTTGAGGCCATGCATATGGCAGTTGAGTAACTTGTGTTGCAGTTGAACATTTATCATTAGAGAGTGTAAGGGATATCTTGCTTATTTCTATTTTGAAATTCCCCTCTGGCAAGTTATTATCCCCCGAATTCTGACCAACATTTACATAGTAGGTGGTTCCTGGTACAGTGGAAATGGCAAGTGTTTCAACCCTTCCTATACCTTCCCCTGTAGTATCTATTGTTTCTCTACATACAAGAGCTGTACAATTCCCCGTATATACTCCTATTTGATGATTCCAGTTGGACGTAGTAGTAGCTTTAATATTTACATAACTTCCATCACCTACAAAAGAATACCAAAAACCATCATTCATTCCATCTGAACAAGCAGTCATCAAACCATCATCTGGAGATGTTACCCCGTCCGTCTGATCAAAAGTATAGGGTAATTGGGTGATTTGTTTTGCCGTAGAACAGGTATAATTGGTTTGTCCGAAGCTTAAACCTGAAAATGTAAAAAGAAGCAGAAAATAAGATTTTTTCATTATATAATAATATTAGTTAATATGTAGATTAATAAACGATGAGCTTTCATCAGCTACATTTTATGATGGGGCAAATCTACAATGAGCATTAAAGTAATACCAAAGCAATTCTGTAGATATAAATTATAGTTGTGTAGATTTTGTTTGTGACATTTCTCAATATTTTTTGATATTGATGTGCATTGTTGAACTGTGAGTTTTTCTTTTTTTAATTAATAATATCGTTATTTATAGCTCGAAACCAGTTTCTGACTTTTCGTTGCTAGTTTGATCAAGGAAAATAAAGCATTGAAACCTTGTTTATTTTATGTAGAGCATTCAGGCTAAGAGATCAAAAAAATTATGCTCAATAGAAACAAATACATTTAAATTTTTTCACAAAAAAACCTCCCGATTCATCGGAAGGTTATACTGTAATTTGTCAGAAATATGAAATTTTCAATGCCCAAATATAATCAAGTACTGATACCAACGAATATGATTTCAATCATATGCCAGCTAAAAGAATACAAATAGATTACTGATAATATAGATTTGTTGACCTACCCTTTTAGTAATAATAGCTTCGACAGGTTCAGCCTGACAATACTTAAAAATTTCAGTTGGTATTCGACTTGTCACCCTGAGCCTGTCGAAGGACTCTCAATAAGAAAACCTTTGTTTATCATTAATCTCGACTATTAATTAAAAGCATAAGTCAATAGATTTAAGTACTTATCGATATTACTGCAAACTCAAAAAACAAATTTTTCCGATCCAAAAAATGATAGTTGCAACTGAATTTATTTTTGCTTTTTTGAAGAAAAATATCTCCTGCTTTTTCTTCATCATTCAATTTTTATCAAATTAAATTGTACATTTGTTTTTTATTATGCAAAAATTTCTCAGAGTCTTTTTTGTTTTTTCTTTATTACTGATATTTGTTTCAAATGTCAGTGGTGTTACCACTTGTCTTGATCATGCCAGGCACGCCAAAAGTAAAGTGATTTATAAAAAGGGTTCAAAAGAAGAGAAAATCCCTACCTTTTCACAGGACGACGAATGTCAGTGTACACTTCACATGTATATGACCAATATTCTTCTCCCTGAACCTTTGAATTTGGATTTTGCTATCGACACAACCAATGACAATGAAATGCCGCAGCCAAAAGCCATTTCATATCGTTGTCTTCTCGACTTCTTCAGTTCAAGAGCGCCCCCAGCTGTATTTTTCGTGGTAGCTTAATTTACGCTGCCTTACTATTTCGCTTACAGATCTTTTGTCTGTACTTTATTCCGTGGATACCCGTGTCTCCACACTTGTGAAGATATCCTTTTATTAATGGGCATATACGCCGCCCCGTACATCTCTATTTATGATGACCAGTAATTTTAATTATTTGGGAATAATTCATTGTATTTTCCCCAATCCTGTGAAACTTTTCAGTGTAAGTTTCATCACCGCATCATCCTTTCTGCAGGCTCAGTCACAGGCTGAAGATTCCTTATCTACAGAGGTTCAAACCGTTGAAGTCATCGGAAGAAAGTCTAAAGATTACACCTCCGATTACTCTTTTGCAGCTACCAAGATTTCTATGAAAAACAAAGATCTTCCCTTAACGCTCAATACCATTACCAAAGAACTGATCACCGACCGCCAGGCTTTTCAGCTTGGGGATGTAATGAAAAATGTGAACGGTGTTTCCCCTTCAAGTTATTATAATCAATACAACATCCGTGGGATCAGTCAAAATGAAGAAGGACAGATCATCAATGGAATGCGGACAAGGCAATATTATTTTTTGCAGCCTATGACTTCCAATATAGAACGTGTGGAAGTTTTCAAAGGTCCGGCCAGTATCACTATGTCCAGTGTAGATCCCGGAGGAACAATCAACATGGTGACAAAAAAGCCATTATCCAATCCTCGTCACGAAATCAGCTTATCAGGGGGAAGTTTTGAAACCTACCGTATCACCACGGACCTGACAGGTCCTTTAAATAAGAGCAAAACCTTATTATACCGCTTTAACGGAGCTTATCAGAATGCTCAGTCATTCAGGGATCATGTTAAAAACAGCGGTATTCTGATCTCACCTTCTATCACTTTTGTTCCTAATGAAAAAACTTCGGTAAATGTGGAGATGATTTTCAATGGTCTCTATGGTAATCTGGACAGAGGACAGCCCATTTTTGGAGCGGTAGCAGGAAAAACAGACCTGTATAGTACTCCAAGAAGTCTGAACCTAGGAGCCCCGAACGATTTTTTTAAAACCAGAGAGCTCATAATAATGGGAACGGTTGCCCATCATTTTAACCAATACATCAGTTTTAATACTTCCTATATGAAACAATACTGGAGAGAAAATCTTCAGGAACACAGAACAACCAACTCTTTTGTCCCTGATATAGATAATAAACCGGTTTCCAGTCTTGCCATGATGCAGTTTGTGCAGAGAAAACAAAACTGGGCAACAGATAATATCAACGCTTATTTTAATTTTAAATTCAAAACAGGTTCTGTTCAACATCAGGCTTTGATAGGCTATGACAGCCAGATCTGGGAAAAACGTAAAGGTGGACAGCAGAATGCAGCAAGAGGTTTTATGTTAAAGAACGGTTCTATAGTTTCTTCTTATAATCCGGCAAAAGCTTCAGAGTATCAAACCATCAATTATAATGGAATGATCATTCCCAAGCCTAATGTCACTCCTTTTGATCTGAATCCGGGAGCTGTAAATTATCAAAGTGCGGATTTTAACACACTTAATGTGATCACGTCTTTACCTTCCGCTCTTACCACCACTCACGCGGCTTATATTCAGCATCTTTTCAGCTGGAAAAAGTTTAAAATATTATCAGGAATCCGTCAGGAATGGTTTCAGGATATCACCAATTTCAAAGAAACCAATGAGACCTCTTTTAACAATAACAAACTTCTTTACAGATTCGGGATTACTTATAGTTTAGCAGATAATATCAATGTCTACGGAACGTATCTTACAGGCTATCAGCCCCAATCCAATACGGTAACATTAATGCCCAACACCTCAAGTATTACAGGATCGGCAGCAAGGTTTAAACCTTTAACTTCTGATCTTAAAGAGTTGGGAATCAAAGCACAGTTCTTTGGAAGAATGTCAGTGAATCTTGCGGCATATGAGATTCACCAGAGAAATATTATAATCAACGCCAATAATCCTTCAGAACCTGATGAGCTTATACAGCGCGGTGCTGACCGAAGCCGTGGATTTGAAGCTGAGTTTTCAGGACATATCCTTCCCCAATGGCATATCTACGGAGGTTACAGCTATATTGATGCTAAAATACTGGATGATACGAACAGTGATCTTGTAGGAAAAAGGAAAGAAAATACTTCTAAAAATTCTGTGAATATCTGGACACGATACAATTTTTCAAATATTGAATTCCTAAAAGACTTTGGAATCGGAGCCGGAATGCTCTATCAGAGTTCTAAAGTTCCATGGTTCACCAGAAGCTTTGAGCTTCCCGCCTATACAACAATAGATGTGGCTTTGTATTTTACTCCGGCAAATACAGTTCAGCTTTCTTTTAATCTGAATAACATCACGAACAAAGTTTACTGGATTGGTGCTCAGAACTACTTAAGGCTATTTCCGGGAACTCCAAGAAATTATTTACTAACTGCTGCTTATAAATTTTAAATTATGGCTATTTCAAACTTACAACTGATGGTGAGAAAAACCTGGCAGGATTTGTTTAAAGGAAAACAGAATCTGCTCACCACTATTGCTGTAATCCTGTTTTGTATGCTGAGTATTGGCATAGGATATACAAAATACACGGACTCCTTTTCTAAAATAAAAGAATACCGGAAAGAAGTCCGGGAAAGCTGGGAACACAGACCGGATAAGCATCCGCACCGTATGGCTCATTATGGGTATCTGGTATTCAGAATCGGGCATCCTTTGAATATTTTTGATAACGGACTGGATGATTATCTTGGAAATGTCATATTTCTGGAAGCGCATAAACAGAATACAACCAATCTTTCGGAAGCGGGAAGTTCTGGTACTCTGGTAAGATTTGGGGCTTTCAGCAGTGCGTTTATTCTGCAGAGTATCGTTCCATTGATTATCCTTTTTTTAGGATTTGGATTAATTGTACAGGAACGTGAGAATGCCACTTTAAAGATCATCAGTGTGCAGGGAGCTTCCGGAAGGGATATTATCTGGGGGAAAATTCTTGGACTCTGGCTGTTTTCTCTTTGTTTTCTGATTCCGGTTATTCCTGTTGTTTTCATGGCAGCCTTCCTATCAGAGACTACCAATTCAGCAGATATTATTTTGCGGTTATCGTTTCTGCTCCCAGCTTATATGATCTATTACTTTTTTATCTGCTCCTTAACTGTTGTTGTTTCTGCAAATAGTAAAAGTACGTCATCAGCGTTGATCAGCCTTATTGGTTTCTGGCTTCTTTTTATAATTGTTTTGCCTAAAGGAATACAGTTTGCAGCACAGAATTTATATCCGGCTCCTTCCCGTATTGCTTTTGAAACCAATCTGGAAAAGGATATTCTAAAATCGGGAGACAGCCATAATCCGGATGATCCGCATTTCAAAAAGATCAAAGATTCTTTACTGGCAAGGTATCAAGTAAAAACAACCAATGAACTTCCTTTCAATTACGGAGGATTCGTCATGAAGGAAGGAGAAAAAATAAGTTCACAGATTTATATCAGACATCAAAAGGAATTGCAGACCATTTACAACAAACAGCAAAGTCTGACAGATTTTTCAGGACTGATTAATCCTGCGATTGCTATTAAAAACTTCTCCATGATTGCTACAGGTACAGATTTCTTTTCTTATAACCAGTTTCAGAAACAGGCAGAAGAGTATCGTTATCAGATGGCTCAGCATCTAAATGATTTACAAATTGAGCAGATCAGCAATATTAAACCGGAAAACGGTGGACCGCCTGCTGTCATCGACAAACACAACTGGGAAAAGTTCCCGGATTTTCAGTATCGGTATACTCCTGTTCTGGAAAGCTTAAAACAACAGCCAATACCTGTAGCGGCATTAGTTATTTGGATGGTTGTCTGCGTTATTGCGATTGAACTCAGTGGAAGAAAATTAAAATTAATTTAAATGAACCGTTATTTATATACCCAATTTTACCGTAACAAAGCATATATCACTGCTCTGCTCTTTTTATTGATAGCCGGACTGATGGCTATTTATACCGGAAAAAAATTTCTGGACAGAAACGAAGATATCATCTCCAAAAGCGGAACATTTCAGAAAGAAAGTATAGAAAGAAACACAAAATTTCATAAGGATGATCTGGGACTGGTGCTTTATTATATTAAATTCAATCTGGTGAATGAAACGCCCAAACTGGCAGCTTTAAATATCGGAATACGTGATTTAAATCCATCTATTCAAGGGGTTACCATCAGGAATCTTGAAGAACAGCGTTATAATGCGGATTTTTATAATCCCTCCAATGCAGCAGTTGGAAATTTTGACTTTAGTTTCGTTGTTGTTTTCCTTTTTCCATTGGTAATTGTAGCATTCTGCTATAACCTGATTTCTGAGGAAGAAGAAAGAGGAACCTGGAAACTGCTTTCAGTTCAGAGCAGTAATTTACAAAAGCTTCTGGATCAGAAGATGTTCATGCGTCTTCTGGCTGTAACAGCTGTTTATTCTGTATTAATTATCATCGCTTCGGTCTGGATAAAAATACCATTAGATTTCTATTATATTGCTTTTATCATCAGCGGCTGGCTTTATATTCTGTTCTGGTTTGCCCTTTGCAGATGGATTATTTCCTTTCGCAAATCATCAGCTCAGAATGCATTAATTCTCCTGACTGTATGGGTAGGAATCAATTTCATTATCCCGATGAGCAGTAATATTCTGATACAGAAGCTCTATCCCGTTCATGAATCCCTTAAAGCAGTAATGGAACAGAGAGAAGGCTATCATAATAAATGGGATGAGGCTAAGCAGCCAACCATGGAAAAATTCTACAAAGCCTATCCCCAATACAGAAATTTCACCGTAGAAGAAAATGCTGCATTCACATGGACCTGGTATTATGCCATGCAGCATATGGGAGATCTTGAATCTGCGAAATCATCGGAACAATACACAGAAAAAATGCAAAAGCGGAATCAGGCGGCAACTTATTTGGGTTATCTTCTTCCGAATCTCCATACTCAACTGGTTGAAAGCTATTTAGCAAAATCTGACATGAATAATCATTTGCAGTATGCTTCATCGCTCAGGAAATTCCATGAACAAAAACGGCTGTTTTTCTACCCTCTTATCTTCTCCGGAAAGAATGCAGAGTCCATTAACTGGTCACAACAGACCATACAGGTATTCAGATTTTCTTCATCTGTTAAATGGATACAGATCATTCTTCCCTATCTCATCTTTATTGCTTTATTTATCATCCTTTCACAATACAAATTCAGAAAACTATGTTAAAAACGGTCAACCTACATAAAAAATACAACGATTTTACAGCGCTCCATTCTCTTAATCTGGAAGTAAAGAGAGGAGAAATTTTTGCGTTACTCGGACAAAACGGAGCGGGTAAAAGCACAACGATCAATATTCTTCTCGGGCTCATCAAAGCTACTTCCGGGGATGCTTTCATCAATGATATTTCGGTAAAAGAAGAACCTCAGCAAATAAAAAAACATCTCGCTTATATTCCTGAAACCGTTCTTTTATATCCTAACCTTACCGGAATAGAAAACCTTGATTTTTTCTCCAAAATTGCAGGATTCGACTATCAAAAGGATGAATTATCTGCATTACTTAAACGCACTGGTTTGCAGGAAACAGCCCATCAAAAAGCATTGGGTGGTTATTCCAAAGGGATGCGCCAGAAAGTAGGTATTGCCATAGCTCTTGCAAAAGATGCCAAAGTACTTCTCCTGGATGAGCCTACCAGCGGGCTGGATCCGATTGCTACTGATGAATTTACAGAAATTGTCCGTCAGCTGGGTAAAGAAGGCAGAACTGTTTTAATGGCGACTCATGATATTTTCAATGCGGTAAGTGTTGCTACCAATATCGGGATTATGAAACAGGGAGAACTTGTACAGAATTTACCTTCGAAGGCATTTACAGCAAAGGAATTACAGGAGCTGTACCTGAAAACAATCTGATGATTCCGTTACTTCGGTAAGTAACTTTTCATATTAAATATCAATTGGTTGATGCCCGGTAACAAATTGTTACCGGGCATTTTGCTTATCCTGATATTGATGTCAGTGCTTTCTTATACTCTGATAACACTCTTTCGCGGGCAAAAGCATGTTCTACTATTGGCTTAGGATATGCAGAGGTACCCCACTCCGGAATCCATTTTTTGATGTAAAGTAAATCTTTGTCAAATTTTTCCATCTGGGCGGTAGGGTTAAAAACCCTGAAATAAGGAGCTGCATCACATCCGGAGCCTGCGGCCCACTGCCAGTTTCCATTGTTTGCAGACAGATCGTAATCATTGAGTTTTGAGGCAAAATAGGCTTCACCCCAGCGCCAGTCGATCAGCAAATGTTTGCATAAGAAACTTGCCACAATCATTCTTACACGATTATGCATACAGCCAGTCTGGTTCAGTTCTCTCATTCCGGCATCTACGATCGGATAACCTGTAGTTCCTTCACACCAGTGTTTAAACTCATCTTCATTATTCCGCCATTGGATATTATCATACTGCTTTTTAAATGATTGATGAACCACCTGTGGAAAATGATATAAAATCTGCATAAAAAACTCACGCCAGATCAGCTCCGAAAGCCATACCGCATTATGCTTCAGTGCAAAATCCACGCATTTCCTGATGCTGATGGTTCCAAAGCGCAAAGCAATTCCGAGTTGTGTGGTGTGCTGCAGCGCCGGATAATCACGAAATTGGTCATAATTATCTATAATGGAGGCATCCAGAAACGGCTTTTTACAATCAAAATCCGTTTTTTTGAAACCAATCTCTGTTAAAGTAAGAATCTCAGAATATTCCTGTGTAAAGAAATTTTTAAAATCCAATTCAACAGATTGATAATGTTCAGGAGTTAAGGCTTCCCGCCATTTCTTTGCAAAAGGGGTGTAAACCGTGTAGGGTGAACCATCTTTTTTAATAATCTGGTCTTTATCAAAAATCACCTGATCTTTATAAGCTTTAAAAGGAATATTCTTTTCTTTAAAAAAATAATAGATTTCCTTATCACGTTCAATCGCCTGAGGTTCATAATCACGGTTGCAAAAAACACCTTCAATAGTATATTCTTCGGATAATTTTCTGAATATATCCATAGGCTTACCATAATACGTATTGACTTTTGAGTGGTATTTTTTCAATGTAATATTGATGTTCTCCAAAGCCTGATGGATATAATCTACCCTTCGGTCTTCTTTATCCTGCAGCTTTTCAAGAATATCAGTATCAAATATAAATATGGGTATTACCGGTGCATCAGACTGCAGAGCGTGGTGAAGTCCAATATTGTCTTCCAATCTCAGATCACGCCTGAACCAGAAAATGGTGATTCTATCTTTCATAATAGCTTAATTCAAATCCATTGATCATTCCTGCTTTGGAATGACTCCATAACGAAGGATAAATATACAGATTTTAGCACATTAATATTTTCAACAATTTACATTATTCGACTTTATCATTACAGTTTATATGATGATATGAATTAAAATTTTCCGACATTTGCCCCAATTATAATAGAAGCTTAAGCATGGAAGAATTTGAAGTACCGGTAACCTACAAGGGTAAAGACATGATTTTCAATGGAAAGCTCGCTACATTTTCTTACGGATATAAGCTTTACGTAGATGTAGATGGAATTGAAGTTATTATTGAGCGTGATGATCACGGCGAATTAAGGGCTCTTCTGCCGGATGCCGCTTCAGAAAAAGATATAGACAAGGGGCTTATTGAAGCTATTATTGAAGTCTTTAAAGAGCTTCAGGTTTTATAATTCGTGCTGACCCCAATGAGATTCCGATAAATTTGGCTTCTCTTCCTTTGGCTCTGATCATGATTTTCGTTTCCATTGCCGAAATCATACTGTTGAAAAAAGAAACGCAGTGATAAGAATCAATGCTTTCATAATGGGTTTGATTTTATTGACTATCCCTTTAATTAATACTCGATATTAATGATTAACAAAGGTTTTCTTATTGATAGCCCTTCGACGATCTCAGGGTGACAAACCGAATACCAATCGAAATTTTTAAATGTTGTCAGGCTGGATCTGTCGAAGCTATTATTGCTAAAAGGGACAAGTCAAAAAATAGGATAGATTTAACAATAAACAATGCAGAAGAGATTCATTATGACTTCCTGAATACTTTCATCTGCCCCGCCATTAGGGCCAGTAAAATTCCAAAACAGGCAAAAAGACCGTAGGAATATCTAAGATCAAAGCTTTCTGCAATATACCCGATAAGAGGCGGCCCCATCAGAAATCCTAAAAACGAAATACTGGAGACAAATGACAAAGCAATGCTTGGAGCTACCGTGCTCACCTTTCCTACGGTACTGTAAACGGACGGCACGCTTAATGAACTTCCAAGGCCAATAATCATGAAAGCAATAATGCAGATCCACAGTTCCGGAAAGAAAACACTTAGAAAAAGACCTCCGCTCATCAATAAGCCACAACATTGCAGAACAATCTTTTTTCCATATTTCTCAATGATTTTATTTCCAATAAATCTGCCTAAAGTCATCATTAAGATAAAACTTGTATATCCCAGTATGACAAGATTTTCAGGTGCTTTAACTATTGTTTGAAAATACACCCCGCTCCAGTCGAACATTGCTCCTTCAATCGCCATACTCAGAAATCCTATAATTCCCAAACCAAACAGTGTTGGATTCACAGCTTTGAATAGGGGCCGGGTCTGCGGCTCCGCTTTATGGATGATATTGGTAAGGTTTCTTTTACTGTAGAACCAAAGGATTCCCACCAAAATGAAAATAACAGCAAAATGGTAAAAAGTTCCCACTTGAAAATTAATCATCAGCAAACCAATTACTGCGCCTGTAAGACCTGCAAAACACCAGGCGCCATGATACGAAGAGAGAAGCGTTCTTTTCGAGATAGATTCTATTTCAATAGCCTGCGTATTGATAGCAATATTGCACATGTTCCCGGAAACTCCAAAGAAGAACAGAACAATGCCTAACGTCCAGTAAGAAGGGGACAAACCAATTAATAACAGGAAAAAAGGATACAGCATAAAGCATCTTTTAATAATCCCACTGCTTCCGTAAATACTAATCAGTTTTCCAGCCAAAACCATTGTGGAAAGCTGTCCTATCGGCATAAGAAGCAAGAGTGTTCCCAACTGTGCTTCATTGATGGAAAGAGCCGTTTTAATGATAGGAATCCGGCTCGCCCAGGAAGAAAAAACAAGCCCATGGGCAAAGAAAAGTAAAAAACAGGCTGTTGGCATTTTTGCATTAAAAGATTCTCTCTCGTTCATTATAACAGGGTAATAAAAATTCCTTTTGCAAATTTAGACACACAGCTCCATTAATATCTAGTTCATTTTTGTCATTTTTATATTCCATTTTAACCAATTACAGAAAAACACCTGCATTTTGAACCGGATGTTTTATATTAATAGAAAGACTGTCTGCAACTCAGAGGCGTTTTATCTGTTTTCTTCTTAAAGCGTTTATTGAATGACTGCAGATGTTCAAGTCCAAGAGCATACGCTACTTCAGAGATAGAAAACCTGTCGTAGTAATTTATTCTTTAGCCTTTTCAATCAGTTTCTCATGAATATCTGACCGACATTCAATCCCATCAGATTACGGAACATATCCCTCAGATACAGAAAGTACTTTCAAAGGCTTCCTTGTTTTGAAATAATTGGGCTGCTGCATTTCCTAATCCTGTAGAAACACCTGTTATAAAAATTGTTTTCATTTTTCTTGGTTTAAAATTACAGGACAAAATTCAGCATCAGGACCCACCCCGGAGTTGCCAAAATGGGGCAAGCTGTAACCAAAACGGATGCTGAAATACATTTGTTTTTTGTAAGTTTGTCTCCATCTATTTTTATGGCAGAATATATTCTTGATAAGATCAATATCAGTACACTTTCCGTATATGATCTGCTGAAACATACTTCAGACAGCGCATTTATCGGGATCAGGGATTTCCGTGAAATCTATCCGGTTACTATTGAAAACAATACAGGAATATTTACCAAACAGTCTTCATTACAGGATTTTCCGGCAGTTACCATCAGTAAAATAAACAGCACCCTGATTTGTTTCTGTACCTGCGACAATGAAAAGAACATGCTTTGTTCTCATCAGGCAGAGATCATTCACAGCATTATTGAGAATAAAAATTTCCGGCTGTTTTTTGATGAAGCACTCCGCAAAAAGACCTTTCTTACTAAAGCTAAAGGATATGGTCTGGAAAATGAACCGGATCTGGATCAGTATTTTGAACTGGTATACAAGGATGATAAAATTGAAATACTGCCTAAGATCAAGGAAATGCTTCCTGTAGACGATGTAATGCTGACAAGGGAGCTTCTTCCTCAATCTTCTTCTCAACTTGATCAGCTGGCCATGCTGGAAACAGGTAAAAAGAAAATATTGGTTATCGGGAAGCACCGTTATTACAACCATATGACGTTTTCGCTGATGGAGGCAGAAATTACGCAGACAGGAAAAATAAAAAATCCCGTTAGTCCTGTAGATGCCCTGCAGCAGATATGGAAAGCGGAAAAGCCTGCAGACATTAAATTTTATACTGCCATTACCTCTTTTCAGAATAATTATAATGAAGATTACAATCCGTCAGAACTGGAAGCTTTAAAGCTTATTGTACAAAATCCTCTGGAACTGGAAGTCTATTATCACGACCGGGAAATTGCAGAAACAGTTTCTTCAAAATCACTTTTTCCGGTTGAATTAAACACTTTAGATGCAGAGGTTCAATTATCTGTATTTAAGAAAGATCCGTTTTTTGAAATTACCGGAGAATTGCTGTTTAATGACATTTCCATTCCTTTTAAAAATATTGTTCTCAGAAACGAGTATTTTGTCTATAACCGAAACATTTTCAGCTTTGTAGACGACCCGGACATACTCAGAATTATCCGGTTCTTTAAGGCCAATAATGAAATTTTACTTGTTCATTCTTCAAAATATGAAACTTTTATGCAGAACATTCTCTCTGTTATAGAAGAACGTATTCATATAAATTACAGTTACATACAACCCGCAACAAAAGTACAGCTTGAAGATAAGAATTATCAGACTGAAAAAGTCATTTATCTTCGCCAGCAGGAAAATTATATAGGAATTACTCCCGTTATGAAATATGGTGATGTAGAAGTTCCGGTGTATTCCAGGAAGCAGCTTTTTGATACAGATCAGAATGGAAATCCTTTTAAAATAGAAAGAAATGAATCAGCCGAAGCCCGTTTTACTTCATTGGTGATGCAGCAGCATCCTGATTTTGAAGAACAGATGGATGGCTATCAGTATTTTTACCTTCACAGGGATAAGTTCCTTGATAACAACTGGTTTCTTGATGCCTTTGAGACCTGGAGAAATGATGGAATTATCATACTGGGTTTTAATGAATTAAAAAACAATAAATTAAATCCTCATAGGGCAAAAATCAATATTCAGATTACCAGCGGACTGGATTGGTTTAATGCTAAGCTGAAAGTGGGATTTGGTCCCAAAGAAGCTTCTCTGAAACAGCTTCACCGTGCTATCCGGAATAAGAGTAAATTCGTTCAGCTGGATGACGGCAGCATGGGAATTCTTCCTGAAGAATGGATGGAAAAGATATCTGCTTACTTCCGTGCAGGAGAAATTGATGAAGAACTTTTAAAAATTCCGAAAATCAATTTTTCGGAGGTGACGTCACTGTTTGAAAAAGAAGTTCTGAGCCAGGAGATTCAGGAAGAACTCACCTTCTATTCCACCAAGTTTTTAAAAGTAAAGAACATTCCGGAAGTAGATGTTCCCGCTGAGCTGAACGCTGAACTGAGAGATTATCAGCACGACGGTCTGAACTGGCTTAATTTTCTTGACAGTTTCAACTTTGGAGGATGCCTTGCAGATGATATGGGATTGGGAAAAACTATTCAAATCATTGCTTTCATTCTTTCTCAAAGGGAAAAACGAGGCCATACCACCAATCTGATTGTCGTTCCCACTTCCCTTCTTTTCAACTGGCAGGAAGAGATGAACAGATTTGCTCCTTCCATAAAAGTTCTGCTTCATTATGGTGCAGACCGGCCAAAAACAACGGCTCACATGCCTCAATACGAAGTCGTTCTTACTACGTATGGAATGCTTCTTTCGGACATTCAGTTTTTGAAAAATCTTAATTTCAATTATGTATTTCTGGATGAATCACAGGTGATTAAAAATCCAAATTCAGAAAGATATAAAGCAGCACGTCTGCTACAATCCAGAAACAGAATTGTATTAACGGGAACACCTGTTGAAAACAGCACTTTTGACCTCTACAGCCAGCTCTCTTTTGCCTGTCCGGGATTATTGGGAAGCAAACAGTATTTTAAAGATATTTATGCCATTCCTATTGATAAATTCGAATACAGCAAGCGTGCCATAGAACTTCAGCAAAAGATAAAACCATTCATCCTCAGAAGAACCAAAAAGCAGGTTGCCAAAGAACTTCCGGAGAAAACTGAAACGGTTATTTACTGTGAAATGAATACGGAACAGCGCAAAATCTACGATGCCTATGAAAAAGAGCTTCGTGAGTTTATTGCGGCTAATGATGACGATGATCTGAACAGAAACAGCATGCATGTTCTTACGGGACTTACAAGGCTCAGACAAATCTGTAATTCCCCTGTTCTGATGAAAGAGGGATATTCCGGTGAAAATGCCGTTAAAATCGAAATTCTGATGCAACAGATACTGGGGAAGGCCAAAGATCACAAAATCCTTGTTTTCTCACAGTTTGTGGGCATGCTGGATCTCATAAAGGCAGAACTGGAGTGCCACAACATCCAATTTGAATATTTAACGGGGCAAACTAAAGACAGAGGGGAAAAAGTATCGAATTTCCAGAAAAATAAAGATATCCGCATATTTCTGATCAGCTTAAAGGCCGGAGGTGTGGGTCTCAATCTTACTCAGGCAGATTATATTTACCTTGTAGACCCATGGTGGAATCCTGCCGCCGAAAACCAGGCTATTGACCGAAGTTATCGTATAGGACAAACCAAAAATGTAATTGCTGTACGAATGATCTGTTCCAATACCGTAGAAGAAAAAATTCTTACGCTGCAGAAAAAGAAAAAAGAACTGGCTCAGAATCTGCTGACCACGGACGGAAAGAAGCTTCAGGGACTTTCCAAACAAGATCTTATGGATTTACTGGCATCTGAATCGTAATACAAGTTAAAAGCCGACAAATAAAAAAACCGACAGGTAAAGGACCTGTCGATTAAAAAACAAAAATTGATATGGATATGATTTAGATATGATGTGTCTATTTTTTAATAATCTTTTCTGTAACTGTTTTCTGATTTTTAGTCTGAATTTTAATCAGATAGGTGCCCGGAACAAAGCTTTCCATAGAAACCGTCTTAGAATTACCTTCCAGCATCTTTTGCCCGGACATATTGTAAATTTCATATTTCGCCAATCCTTCTTGCGTCCTGATTGTCAACAAGCCTGATGTAGGATTCGGATACATTTTCATCTGGGCGGATGACTCTTTGGAAACTTCAATGGTTGAAAGATTTTCAGGCTGAATATTTAAAGTATAATCCTCTGCCTGACCAATAAACCAATCCGAAGGACACGGAAGATTCTTCAAAGCTCCCATCCATGAATTGGATTCATAGGCTTTTACCAATCTGAAACGGGTTTCTCCCAGCTGTGCTCCTGCCGGAATGGTGATATTGCCTGTTGTAACTCCGGATTGCTGACCAGAAACCGGATTGGAGTTATCCAGATATCCCAGATTAAATTGCTCATCAGCATCAAACTGATTATTATGATTAAAATCAATATAAGCATAAGCTGATACGGTAGTCTGGCCATGTGTACCTCCTGTAACGCTTATAGGATAGCTACTCCCACGGTTGACATTGAAAACCGTTGCTGTGAAGTTTTCAAGTACATCAGAATTCCCATCGAGTGCACTGTTTCTAACAACTCCGGCAAATTCTACCGTACTGATCTCACTCACGGTCAAACTTGTAATATTTTCAGTACCACAATAAGGAGCAGGGAAAGTTGGGGTATTCCCTGTGATATTGACTGTATAATCCTCTGTCTGTCCTGCTCTCAAACTGCTGTCACAAGCTGAACTTATAGAATTAGCTGCTGCCGGATTTGAATAAGCCTGAACATTGGTATTCTTAAGAACTCTCATTCTTGTACTTCCACTGGCAGCATTCGCAGGGATTGTTATGGTGGTATTGATTGCAAAAGCATTGGCTGGATTGGCCGCTTCAAGTCTTCCGATGTAAAAGCTTTCTCCTGCATCATCAAAATTTCCGTTCTGATTAAAGTCTATGAAAACCACTACATCACTGGGAAATGTACTGGATGGTCCTTCAACAGATATAGGATAGGAATTTCCCGGCTGCAGATCTGTAGATATTGCGGTAAAGTTCTCATAAATTTGTGCATTCGAAGACTGAACAGATGATGAATTATTAATCGTTCCGAAAGTAACATTGCTGATCATATTGCCGTCAGCTCCATACTGAAAGGCTGGCATGCAATATTGCAGCTGTGCATTCATAATCGATGCAAGTACAATACCAGAAAAAGTAGTTATTTTTTTCATTTTCTTTGTTAAATTTCTTGAGACAAATTTATATTTATTTAGAATGAATAAAAATAACAACGTAATGATATTTGTCAGTTTAGCAAAAATAAAATATTTACAACTGTGGCAACTATGTCAAATATTTTGATTTATCCATAGATTATCAATCTGTTATCAAGAAAAAGCCCTTTCTCAGATTTGACTTTAAGAAAGAGCTTTTTAAATGTACTAATTAAATTGTAAGCTATTTTATCCCTTTTAGCCTATATTTTCAATAAGAACTGCAGAAGCCCCTCCTCCACCATTGCAGATGGCAGCGACCCCGTACTTTCCTTTTTCCTGACGTAAAACATTCATCAAAGTGGTTATAATTCTTGCTCCTGAAGCTCCGATTGGATGTCCTAATGCCACTGCTCCTCCATATACATTTACTTTGTTTACATCATAGCCAAGGATTTTCTGATTGGATAAAATCACCGAGGAATAGGCTTCATTAATTTCAAAAAAATCAATATCAGAAAGGATAAGGCCTGTTTGCTTCAACAGTTTTTTAATGGCTATGGAAGGTGAAGTGGTAAACCATTCCGGAGATTGTGCTGCATCTGCATAGGCTATTATTCTTGCCAGTGGTTTTAAATTATATTGTTCAATAGCTTCAGACGAAGCTAATAAAACAGCTGCTGCACCATCATTCAGATTGCTTGAATTGGCAGCGGTAAGAGTTCCGTCAGCTTCAAATACAGGTTTCAGAAGGGAAATTTTCTCTGGAATCAGTTTATCGATATCTTCATCTTTATCAACAATTGTAGTTCCTTTTCTGCCTTCAACCGATATTGGGATCAATTCACTTGCAAACTTGCCATTTTTAGCAGCTTCCTGCGCTCTATGATAGGAAAAAAGCGCATATTCATCAAGCTCCTGTCTGGTAAGTCCGTATTTTTTCACCCCCAGTTCAGCTGCACTTCCCATGTGAAAATCATTGTAAACATCCCATAATCCATCTTTGATCAATCCATCAGTAAGATTCGTATCTCCCAATTTTGTTCCCTGACGGATTTTGACATAATGCGGAACATTGCTCATACTTTCCATTCCTCCCGTCATAACGATATGATCCAGCCCAAGCTGGATCTGCTGAACCCCAATCATCGCTGATTTCATCCCGGAAGCACAGACTTTGTTAATGGTGGCAGCATCTTTATCCACCGGAATTTCAGCAAAGATCGCCGCCTGTCTCGCTGGCGACTGTCCGAGTCCTGCGCTTAGCACATTTCCCATATATACACTGTCTATATGCTCTGGTGAGAGACTGATACTTTCATAAGCATTCTGAATGGCAAAAGCTCCCAATTGAGGTGCTGTAAATCCTGACAGACTTCCCATAAAACCACCCACCGGGGTTCGTTTTGCTGCGACTATAAATACTTCTTTCATAGATTCATTTTTTACAATATACCGATCGGTATATTTTTAATTAAAAAAAACCCTTTTTATATTGACAAAGGAATATAACAAAGATAACCAAAATATACCAATCGGTATATGAATAAGAAGAAAAAAATCTTACTACTTTAGTAAGATTCTATTATTTATGCTCTGCTTAGCTGATCAAGTTTTTTTAGCAGAGTGGGAATTCTGTAATCACCATGCATCTGTTCTACTTTTAATTGAACTTCATCTACATCTATTCCTTTCGCTGTTACAAAAAGTGGCGTTTTACTTTCTCCACGCACTACACTTCTCCGCTGTGAATCCGGTGTTGTAAATTCATTTTTTGCAATCCCAACTATAGGATACTTCTCTTCCAGTTCTTCGTAAAGGTGTCCGCCGAGACCAATTTTACCATCATTATCCAAGGTAACATATCCGTCAACAATGATGATATCTTCTGGTTTTAATGTTATTTTTTTCAACAGGCTTACAATGCAGGGCAATTCTCTTTTGTAAAAGGCTCCGCTTTCATATTCCGAACTCACAGGAGTCTGTTCTGTAAAAGTTTCGACTTCCTTTTCAGAGGTCCAGTCTTCAAATGCAATACACACGGTATTGGCATAATCCTCATAATAATAGGTATCAAATGCGTAAATCATACTTCTTTCTTAAAAAACTCACCAAAATGCCACAGTATCCCTGATGGATCATGTACAAAACATTCTTTCCCCCAATCCATCACTCTTACAGGGGTGAGTCTTACATTTTCATATTTATCCGTAAGTTCCAGAGAAACAAGCTCTTTCCAGAATTCATCTGTATTGGCAACTTCCATAAAGATCATGGTATTGTCAATCCAGTCTTTTGTATAGTAATCCTGAAGATAAAAGCCGATTTCTTCACGTATAAACAGGGATAATTTGGATTCCAGAACAACTTCTTCAAATCCCAGATCTCTGTAAAAATTTCTGCTGATCTCAAAGTTTTGCGCTCCGATAAAAGGTCTGATAGATTTCAGTTTTGGGGTTATCATATTTTTACTTTTCCAGTTTTCATAAGTCAGTTCAAACCTGATTTCTCCGTTTCCGTGAGTTCCAGCTTCCTTCCAGCCAGATTTTCTGTAGAAGATCTCAGCTCTTGTTTCTGGTGAGGTTCCCAACCATACGGGATCTTTAGTTTGTTCAAAATACCAGTTGAGCATGGTATCATGAAGTTTTCGACCCAATCCCTGGTTTTCAAAATCAGGATGTACAAAGAGTGCCCAGATATTATTTTCTTTCAGATCTGCAATGGAAAAACCAACGATCTGATCTTCCATCTCACAAACCCAGCCTTTTCCTCTTTGGAATAGAAATTCCTCACAATCTTTATCGGTAACCAATCCAGGATCTGACAGCGTGTTTTCTTTCACGGAGTTTCTCACAATCTGTATTTGTGGAATATCTTCTGGCTTTGCTTCCCGGATTATGGCTTTCATGTTAATAGTTTGTTGGTAAACGCTAAAGGGCGCAAGATATTTTTATAATGAAGTTTTTAAGGTGCAGGGATTTTATCTTCGATAAAATTTGATCATGTTGAAAGTTCCTTAATTTTTTTAATCCTTGTCACGGTTTAAAACCTTGACAAGGATAACAATTTCAATAAAACTGTGATTATTTTCTGTCAACTACAATCCTTTCTTCTCTGTTGGCAATGTCCCAGGCTGTTGTAAAGATGAGCTGGGTTCTTTTTTCCAACAACTGATAATCAATCTTTTCAGGATCATCTCCCGGTTTGTGATAATCTTCATGAATACCGTCAAAGAAAAATGCTACAGGAATATTATGCTTGGCAAAATTATAGTGGTCTGAACGGTAATACAATTGTTCAGGATCATTCAAGTCATCGTATTTGTAATTCAGTTCCAGGTTGTTGGTTCTTTTGTTAGCTGCTTCGTTAATTACTTTAAGCTGAGAGCTTAACATTTCAGAACCAATTACATATACATACTGCTTTCCTCTGTTGGCAGGATCATCACGTCCGATCATATCAATATTAAGATCAACAACGGTATTGGCTAATGGAAAAACAGGGTTTTCGGAATAATATTCTGAGCCAAACAATCCGTGTTCTTCCCCTGTAACATGCAAAAACAGGATTGATCTTTTAGGTCCTTTTCCCGCTTTTTTTGCCTGCTGGAATGCTTTGGCAATTTCCATTACAGCTACAGTTCCACTCCCGTCATCGTCTGCCCCATTGTATACGACTCCATTTTTTGTTCCTACGTGATCATAATGCGCAGAAACTACTACAATCTCATCCGGTTTTTCACTTCCTTCAATAAAAGCTAAAATATTTTCAGAATCCGGAAGGTTGCCTCCTCCTCTTTTCTTCATGAATTCAGACGGTACTTTCTGATAATAAGAACCTAATGCTTTAGGGGCTGCAATACCAAGGTTTTTATAGTAATTAATTATATATTCACCCGCTTTTTTCTGTCCTTTGCTTCCGGTGTCACGCCCTTCCATATCGTCTGCTGCAATAACGTACAGGTTTTTCTTTAAATCTTCTGCATTAATCTCTTTATAGGCATTGTTAAATGCTTTATTATGTTTTGTTGAAACAGGATGCGAAGCATTCCCTTCAGATATTTTTGCCGTTCCACAACTGATCACTACAGCCATTGCGAATAACGGAATAAGTATTTTTTTCATAAAGAATAAATTTCTTAAAAATAACAATTTTTATTGAATCTCAGCATCAATAATCAATAGGACAAAATAATATGCCGTTCATTATAAATCTAACAACACATAGATCTTAAATATGATTTTGATATTAAAATTTTATTATATTTGATTAAAATACAAAATAGATGAATGAAATTTACGGATTTACTCATTATTCTTTTTTCACGGAGATGTCAGAACTGGCAACCAGACACGGAAGTTTTGATCTTTCTTTGGGACTTCCCGATTTTGATATTGATGAGCGCCTGAAAATATTTTTAAAAGAAGCTGCAGAAAAGAATACTCATCATTATGAACCTCTTGCCGGAAATCCTCTTCTGAGGGAAAGCATTATCCGTTTCAATGCAAAAAGAACCCATGCAATTTCTGTTACAACCAAAGAAATCACCATTATCCCGTGTGCAACCTTTGGTTTATATACTTCCCTCAAATCAATTCTTAATCAAGGTGATGAAGTTATCATTATTCAGCCTTCTTATTATACGTATGGGCCTGCTGTTGTTATGAATGGGGGAATTCCTGTTTACTATGATTTTGATGGCGACTTTACAATCCAATGGGATCTGTTCAAAAAATGTATAACTAAAAAAACAAAAGCCATCATTGTTAATTCTCCACAGAATCCAACCGGAAAAGTATGGAAGAAAGAAGACTGGAATCAGCTTTATAAACTGATTAAAGATCACGATATTTATTTAATTTCTGAAGAAATCTATGATACTTATTGTTATGATGAAACAGAGCATTACAGTTCTTTTATTCATCCTGGACTTAGGGAAAAGACTTTCTGTATATTTTCTTTTGGCAAAATGTTTCATACTTCCGGCTGGAAAGTGAGTTATATGCTCGCTTCTGAAAGTTTAACCACAAGATTTCAATGTCATCAGCAGTATATTTCTTACAGTGCGAATGCTCCGGCACAATATGCTATCGCAAAATATCTTGATGTATTCGATCCGGATATCAATAAAAAACTCATGCAAAGGAAAAGAGATATTTTTAGTGAAATGATTAAAGAAACACCTTTTCTGATTGAACAACAAGCCGAAGGAAGTGTTTTTCAGGTAGTAAATTTCAGAAATATTTCTAAAAGCATGACGGATGTGGAATTTTCAAAGTGGCTTACCATTGAGAAGAAGGTTTCTTGCCTTCCAATTTCTGCTTTCTATAATTCAAGGCAAAATTCTGATTATGTGAGGTTTAGTTTTGCTAAAAAAGATGAATTGATTATTCAGGCACTGGAGCATTTAAAAAGAAATCTTTGATGTTTCTCTGTATTTGCTTTCCCCACAGATCGCACAGATCTTCACAGATGATGGTGGATATTTTTTGCATGTTTATATTTTTATGATTTGAATAGATCCGAAAAAAGCACCGCCGGAGCGATGCTTTTCTACTATATTTTATATTGATTCTAGAGAGCCAATACTCTTACATCAATTCTTCTGTTTTTTGCTTTACATTCGTCAGTATCATTAGCTTCACATACAGGATGTTGTGATCCATATCCTTCAGCTTCTATTCTATCTGATGCAATGCCCAGCTCAAGCAGTTTGAGTTTGGCTGTCTGCGCTCTCAGATTGGATAATTTAAGATTACTATCCTCATTACCACTATTGTCTGTATATCCGCCCAATTTTATTTTCAGATCCGGATAAGCATTTAAAATTTCTGACAAAGTATTCAATTGAATTGCAGATTCTGCTTTCAGGTCACTTGAACCTGTTTCAAAATAAAGGTTTTCAATAGTGTACCATTTATTAGGATCTAAAACCGATTTATCTTTTTGTTTCACCATAGTATAAAGTTGGTAAAGCTGGCTTCCATCACCTATAGCAATCGTTTTTCCTCCGTCCAGCTTTATTTTCTGAATATTTCCTGTTTCATACACAAAGTCTCCGTTTTCATTAAGATGTCCTTTAACTTCTCCCGGAACTACGGCAATTATTTTGGTATCAGCACCTACACCTGTTGCAGCGGTAGTTATCCCTGTAAGACTTTCAATTTTTGCTTTTCTGTTGGCTTCAATTTTATCTTTATGTAAAACAGCCAAAGTAGGTGCAATAACAAGAGAAACAATTGACATTAATTTGATCAGGATATTCATAGATGGCCCTGATGTATCTTTAAAAGGATCTCCTACTGTATCTCCCGTTACGGATGCTTTATGAGGTTCCGAACCTTTGTAATAGGTCTGTCCATTGATATCAACTCCTTTTTCAAAAGATTTTTTGGCGTTGTCCCACGCACCTCCTGCATTGTTCTGGAACATTCCCATTAACACACCACATACCGTAGCACCAGCCAGAAATCCTCCTAATACTTCAGGGCCGAAAATAAATCCGATTAATAAAGGGGAAACAATCGCAATCGCACCAGGAAGCATCATTTTTCTGATGGAAGCATCGGTAGAAATGGCAACGCATTTTTCATATTCAGGTTGTGCTTTCCCTTCCAGAATTCCCGGAATTTCGCGGAACTGCCTTCTTACTTCTTCTACCATCGCCATTGCAGCCTGTCCCACTGCGGTAATTGCCAGTGATGAAAAGATAAATGGTATCATTCCGCCCACAAAAAGTCCGGCAAGAACGTCTGCTCTGTAAATATCAATACCATCAATACCTGCAATTCCTACAAAAGCTGCAAATAAAGCCAATGCCGTTAAAGCAGCTGAAGCAATGGCAAATCCTTTTCCGGTAGCTGCAGTTGTATTTCCTACAGCATCCAGAATATCTGTTTTCTCACGTACTTCTTTGGGAAGTTCACTCATTTCAGCGATACCTCCTGCGTTATCTGCAATAGGCCCAAAAGCATCAATGGCAAGCTGCATGGCTGTAGTAGCCATCATTCCTGCTGCTGCAATAGCTACTCCGTAAAGTCCGGCGCACAGATAAGAACCATAAATTCCTCCCGCCAATACAATAATAGGAAGCAAAGTAGATTCCATTCCCACGGAAAGCCCACCGATAATATTGGTTGCATGCCCTGTAGAAGATTGTCTCACAATACTGGAAACGGGTCTTTTCCCCATGGCAGTGTAATATTCTGTAATAATGCTCATTAAAGTTCCCACTACCAGACCTACCATGATAGCTCCGAATACACCCATTTTCGTAAACTCATGACCTCTGAGAACCATTTTTTCAGGAAGGATATAGGTTACCAGGAAATAAGAAGCAATAGCGGTAATTACAATACTTCCCCAGTTTCCAAGGTTTAATGCATTTTGTACACTGGAAGTGGATGACCCTTCATTGTCATTAATTTTCACAAATAAAGTTCCGATCATTGAAAATATAATTCCTGTTCCTGCAATCAGCATCGGCAAAAGAATCGGGGCAAAACCTCCGAAAGCATCATCAGAAACAGTTTCTCTGCCTAATACCATCGTGGCAAGAACTGTCGCCACATAGGATCCGAAAAGGTCGGCTCCCATTCCGGCAACGTCTCCTACGTTATCTCCTACGTTATCTGCAATGGTAGCAGGGTTTCGGGGATCGTCTTCAGGAATTCCGGCTTCTACTTTTCCCACAAGGTCAGCACCTACGTCTGCTGCTTTTGTATAGATACCACCTCCTACTCTTGCAAAAAGGGCGATAGATTCAGCACCCAGAGAAAATCCGGTAAGAATTTCAATGGTTCTTTCCATTTCGTGGGAATCTACGGTAGCTTCAGGGGCAAAAATCTGTTTAATGATCAGAAATAAAGCACCTAATCCTAAAACAGCAAGGCCAGCGACTCCCATTCCCATCACAGAACCTCCGGTAAAAGATACTTTAAGGGCTTTTGACAGTGAAGTTCTTGCTGCTTCTGCCGTCCTGACATTGGCTTTGGTAGCTATTTTCATCCCGATAAAGCCTGCACATGCTGAGAATATAGCTCCTACCACGAAAGCAAGCCCGATACTCCAGTGTGAATTGGCATTCGTTGATCCCATTACTGCTAACAGAATGGCGACGACTACCACAAAGTACGTTAAGATTTTGTATTCAGCCTTTAGAAAAGCCATTGCACCGTCTGCAATATGGCCGCTGATTGTTTTCATTTTTTCATTTCCGGCATTCTGTTTATTAACCCAGTTGCTCTGAAGAAATGTATAAAGCAAAGCTATGACACCAAAAACCGGCACTAACATAAATAGATCCATAGTTTATTATTTTATATTAAAAAATTGAGATTAGTCTTATAAATATAATGAAATTATAAACACATAATAAAATTCACTAATAATAATCTATTATTTTGTAAATTTGTTTCTCACCACAATTTGAATTAATTATTTATGAAAAGGATACTATATACTCTTATTTTATCTGCAGGCATAAGCAGCTGTCATAATAAGATACCCCATGAAAAAGCTGAGATACTCTATTTCGGAGGTCCTATTATAACAATGGAGGATTCTTCTCCCCAGGTTGAAGCTGTAGCCGTTAAAGATGGTAAAATACTTTTTGCCGGAACAAAATCAGAGGCAGAACGCTTTTCGGAGCCGGCCACCAAAATGATTAATTTAAATGGGAAAGCTCTTCTTCCCGGTTTTATAGATGTTCATGGGCATCTTACTTCAAGAGCCGGAATTATGGATGCTATAGACCTGTCTCCAGAACCTTATGGTACGGTGAATTCAATCAAAGATTTACAGAATACTATTAAAAACTATATCAAAAACAATAAAATTACAGATCAACAGCCAATTATCGGAAATGGGTATGATGATGCGATTATGACAGAACACCGTCATCCTACAAAAACAGAACTGGATGCCATCAGCAAAACCAATCCTATTATTGTTATTCATGCTTCGGGCCATGCCAGCGTTGCAAACAGTGCCATGTTACAACTTCTGGGAATAACAGAATCATCAAAAGATCCTGAAGGAGGACACATTGGCAGGGATAAAAAAACAGGAAAACTGAATGGAAAATTAGAAGAGAATTCGAGTTTCACCGCTTTATTGATCTTAATGGAAAAAATGAATAAAGGCAAAGATACTCAGGCTCATGCCATGAAAAATCTGATGAAAGCCCAGGATGAATGGCTCAGCTACGGACAGACTACTATTTGTGATGGGAGAACTATGGGAGAAAGCGTTGCTCTGTTAGAAAAAGCAGCATCTCAACATCTTTTTAAAGCCGATGTCGTTTACTTTCCCGATTATGAGTATTTCAAAAAGGATTTCAGCCGTTTCAAACCGAAGTATATGAAATATGAAAATCGCTTGAAACTGGCCGGATTTAAATTTTCTGATGATGGTTCTCCACAAGGTAAAACGGCTTGGCTTACCCAGCCTTATTTAGTTCCACCTGAAGGTCAGTCTAAAGATTACAAAGGATTTCCCATCTTCACGGATGAAATTTTATATAACGATCTGAAAATACTTTTTCAAAATCATATCACCGCACAGCTTCATGTGAACGGAGATGCCGCAATTGATCAGGCTATACGCGTTATTGAAAAATTAAAAGATGAAAATATTTACAAACCGGAACTGCGTGCAACCTTAATTCATGTACAAAACAGCCGCCCCGATCATATTCAAAAGATAAAAGAATTGGGTCTAATTCCTTCTTACTTTTCTACTCATTCGTATTTATGGGGAGACTGGCATTATTCAAGTGTTTTTGGTCCTGAAAGAGCTGCTTTTATAAGTCCGGCCAACTCAGCATTAAAAGCAGGAATTACGTTTACTATTCATCATGACGCCCCGGTTACACCACCAGATCTGATTACCGCAGTATATGCAGCAGTGAATAGAAAGACGCGTTCGGGAATGATCTTAGGACCTAATGAAAGAATCACTACCATGGAAGCTTTAAAAGCGATTACCATTAACGGAGCCTATCAGTTGCAGGAAGAAAATAAAAAAGGTTCTATTAAAGCAGGTAAAATGGCTGACTTTGTTATTCTTGATCAGAATCCTTTAACGATAAGTCCTGAAAATCTCAGAAATATTAAGGTTCTTGAAACGATAAAAGAAGGAAATTCCGTATACCAAAGAAACTGAATCCATTGATATCATAAAATATTCACAAAGAAAAAGCAGATGAGTTTTCATCTGCTTTTTTATATGCGTTGCGAAGAAAATCTTATCCTCCGAATTTTTCTGCGTAATCAGCCTGAGAAGCTTTGATCACTTTTCTTGCATGCTCAGCTCCGTAAACTTCCTGGATTCTGCATTTTGCAGGCTCATCCGGTAAGTTTTTATACGTCAGGAAGTAGTGCATTAATCTTCTCACTTCAGCTTCTGGTAATTCAGAAATATCTCTGAAATGTCCGAAAGCGTGGTCATTGATCATTACTGCAACAATTTTATCATCCGCTTCACCTCCGTCTATCATTTTGAAACCACCAATTGGAATAGCTTCCATCAATAAACCTCCTGCATGGATATTGTGAGAACTTAAAACACAGATATCAAGCGGGTCATGATCTCCCATTGTTACATCATCAGCTCCGGCCTCTATAGCAAGTTTCATGACTTCATTGTGGCAGTAAGTTCTTGGAACAAAACCATATAAAGCAGGGATAATGTTAGAAAATTTCTGCGGCCTGTCTACCTTCAGATATCCTGTTTCTTTATCTACTTCATATTTAATAGTATCTGAAGGAACAATTTCCACAAATACGTTTACAACATTTGGCGCATCTTCTCCTGCAGAAATTCCGTGCCATGGATGTGCTTTAAAATTTGGAATCATTATTTATCTGTTATTTTTTAAGTTATTATTAAAATTTCTTTTCTTAAATCTTCAATAGTTTCAGCAATATAATCGTTGCTTTCCATATAGTTCATGATGAAAATCGTTTTGAATTCATCCAGCTGAACATCTCCTTTCAACCCGTCATACGTTTTATGAAGCAGTTCTATAATGGCATTTTTAGAGTCTACAATGTTCTTCCATGAGTTTTTTGTGATGTATAACTGCTGTGAAGAGTTATACTCAAATTCTTCATTGATTGCCTTTTCCGTAAGGAAAATAAATTCATGAACAGCCAGTTCTCTGTCAAATCTCTGTATAAGGTTTGACGGTTTCATTCTATCCAGAAATAGTGTCATTCTTTCATAAGAATGTGCTTTGTTCTCTGAATTTGATTTCACAGTGAGTAGTTTGATTTCCTGGTTCTTAAGAGTAATGTATGAATGTACAAATTGTCTGAGCAAAACCAGAAAAGGAATTGCAATAATCAATGCAAATGCATAGGGTAAATATCCTGAGAGACTCGTCATAATTTTAGACTGCAAAATTACTAATTATTTTCCGTCTTCTAAAGAGTTTTTAAAGATATCCACTTTAGAAATTTGTATATACACCAATGCAAGGATAATTAAAAGATAAAAGCCAAGCATCATCCTGTTTACCAGAGACGGAAAAACCAAAAATCTCAGCATAACAGTTCCATAAATAATCGCAAAAAACAAGATCTGGGCCTGGCTTTTTTTATTATGAAACGAAAAACTATCAGCTAAAATGATTACGATGAAAATCAATAAGATTGGAAAATAGGAAGAGTTGAATTCCAACATTATATTGCCTTTAATAAAGTGAATATAATCTGCAAAGGAAAACGGATCAGGCTTTGAAACAGGATAGATCTGAACTTTGGTAAACTGATTCATAAAAAGTGCAGACCATGAAACCTGATTAAAAAGCTGTATTAAAAAGAAGGAAAGAAACAGATAGCCATATGATATCAATAATGGAGCTGTTTTAACCTGAAGTCTGTTTCTGTAAAAATAAATAAGAGCATACATGAATGAATAAAGAATGAAATATTCCGGTCTTGTGAATACACACAGCATGGCCAATATGCCTGAGAAAAATAAATTTTTTCTTATTAAAAAAACATAAAAGCTCAGAAGAAGCAACAGACATGATAAAGAATCTGCTGAAACATGTCGGGCCGACTCTGGCAAAGGCTTGAACAGAGAAATTAAAACAGTAAGGATGAAGGCAAGAGGATAATTCCTAAGAATTTTTATCAAAAAGCTGAAAATCAGAATCAGAATCAATGCATAAGAGATAACTGAAATCAGGGATATAGAGGCAGAAGCACTGAAACCCATTTTAAATAATGACCAGCTGATAAAGTTATAAAAAGGTTTCACCACAAAAAGCTGCAGCTCTTCTTCATAAGCTTTAGGATTTTGCGAGATGATTTTATAATAAGTACTTTCGCCTTCTGCTACTTCTTTCACCATAGGATCTACAAGACCTAATCCTGCAAAATCGGGGTTCTTTTCCCTCAGTTCGTCATAAACCTTCTGATGAATTTCTTCAATTTTCATTTCAGGATATTCCGTTTTATAGATCAGTCCCATATAGGCTTCCATATCAGTGTTGTAATAATGGTGGGTATACAGGTAGTATGACATGGCACATACATACATTGAAAATATAAAAACAAGAATATTCTTCTTTTTTTCCATACACTGATATTAAAAATACAAATGTAAAAAAACTATCCTGTAAATGTGCTTATTGAAAGCTTTTATAAAGAAGGTTCTTCCCATTAAAGTTCAAACAGAGCGGGTCTTTGTGTTACTTCATGATAGCAAACACTATTTTCATCGAAGAAGTGGTATACAAGACTTTTTCTCGTTCTGTTTTTATCTGTGTGAGGTTCTCCACCATGAAGAATATTGGCATGCCAGATTAATAAATCTCCTTTTTTGGCTTTAAAAATTTCTTTTTTTAATCCTAATTCTTTTACTTTTTCCTCAAGGAAGGTTTCATATGCTCTGTAGCTTTTCTTTCCTATTTTCAGGGCTGTGCCTTCATTATCGTAATCAGAATTCAGGAAATAAGGGAGTTTATGGCTTTTAGGAATATAATGAAGCGCTCCGTTACTCTCATCTACATCTTCCAGGGCTATCCATACTCCCAATAATCCACCTAACGGATAAGTAGTCATGTGAATACTGTCAGAATGGGTTTTCTGCTGGCTTCCGTTGATGAAATTGATACTTTGAAAAAGTTTGGATTTTCCGTCAAGCAAAACAGATAAAAAGTCTAACAGTTCTTTATCACTTCCAATATTTTTAATGATTTCTGAATGATGGATCGCAAACATCAGTTTTCCTCCGTAAATAAATTTCAAAGTCCCATCCTCCATCAATTTATCAATTTCAGTATTGATTTGATCCGCCGTTTCCGGAGTGAGAAAATTTCTCAGAATCATATAACCATTCTCATCGTACCGAAGAACACTTTCTTTATTCTCTTCGGAAAGCTTCCTAAAAAAAGGAGTTTCCCTAAGTTTTGTATCATCTAGCGTTCTTTCCCTGGCCGGAAGATGAGCAAAATCTTTACTCGAAATACTTGAAAAATAGTTCTTTTTGATTCCATATTTTTTATACAATGGAATATTGTGCTTTAATTTGTCCTTTTTAAACAAGTTATAAAGCATGTATGATAATTTGTACTGACGAATCTTTTGTAACATAACTGTTTTACTAAGTATTTTTATAAAGTTACGGAATATTACTTAATTAGAACCAATCTAAACAATGCTTTTCATCATAAAAAAGGCTTTCCTCTCAACATAAGATATCCTAACTTTTTGAAAAGATTTTTTTTTGAATTCTCAATAATTCCGTAAGGTCTTAATTCGGGACGGAATCCTCGGAAAAACTCTTCAATGTTTGGCAGATCTCCTCCCTCAAAATCAAAAATATGAGTTTCAATATTTTCTTTAATAACATGATCAATCAATACAGATGCTCCTGATAATTTGACGTAATTTTTATCATTGAAATTCCCTAAAAGCGCTACCATATTACCGTCCGAATAAGTGGCAATCACATTAACAATCTTATGCTGATAGTAAAAAGCTGTAAATTTCAGATAACTTAGCTTATAAAAATTTTCAAAAATTCTCATGAATTCAAAAAGATCATGGTCTTTGTCCATTCCTATCGTATTGGATTCAATAAAAGCTTTTGCTTTTTCATAAGAAATCGTTTTGATTTCGGATTCTTTTAAAACAACTTCATCTAACCGAAGTTTTCGTTTTCTTTTGGGCGAATATCTCGAATATATTTTCTCATAAGCCTCAGGATATAACAAAAAGTTCTTCTTTATTCTGATTTTTGTACGAAGCTGATTGACATCGTTAAAAGAATATGCCCTGATCATATAATTTTTTTCCAGATATTCTAAAAAAGCCTCATTAAGATCCACATTATCTTTAGCGGAAAAAACACCAAGCTGCTGACAAAGCTTAGGATTGTGCACAATTTTCATCCCGTATTTTCTTACAAAAGGGACAGGCATTACTGCTTCGTAATCTTTATAAACAAGAATTTCCCAGGGCATTGTAGAAGTAATATCTAAAAAATGTTTTGCAGCAGAATATTTTCTCTGTTCGGAATTTTCTAAACATTGAGCATATTTTACAAAATCAATTTCATGGTATTTCAATCTTCTAATCATAATAATCCTGCGTCCGAGAAACTAAAATAAGAATCCTGCGTGACAATAATATGGTCTAAAAGCTGAATACTTAATGTATTTCCAGCTTCTTTTATTTTCTGTGTGATATTAATATCTTCCCTACTTGGCTTTAAACTCCCGGAAGGATGATTGTGGGCAATGATAATGCCTGTTGAAAAATGATCCAATGCGCCTTTGTAAAGAGTTCTTACATCCACAATAGACTGGCTGATACCTCCCTGCGTGAGTTGAGATACATGAATCACTTTATTACTATTATTAAGGAAAATTGCCCAGAATTCTTCTGTTCTCAGATCAGAAAGCTGGTTTCTAAGAACTGCATAAGCATCATGGCTATTTCCAATGATTGTTTTTTCCGGAATTTCCTGTAAAGCCCTTCTTCTTCCGATTTCTAAAGCCGAAATAATTGAAATGGCTTTTGATTCTCCGATGCCTTTAAATTTCATCAGATCTTTGGCAGAAAGTAAGCTTAATTCATGCCAGCTATTATTGACAGAAGCTAAAATTTTTCTTGCCAATTCCAAAGCGTCTTCCTCTCTACTCCCACTTCCCATAATAATTGCCAGGAGTTCAGAATCAGAAAGTGAGCTTTTGCCTTTCTGCAAAAACTTTTCTCTCGGTCTGTCATCTTCGGCTAGGAGTTTTATGGCCATGGAAAAAATTATAGATGAATATTATCAATTAATAGAAAGCATATAAAATGACAGGTTTTGTAGAACTATCAATATATTTTGCTGTTTCTTTAAGTGCATTTACTGAAAGCATCGGACATCCCAAACTGAGACATGCGGAAGCCTGAGATTCTACATCTGGAATACATCCGTAAGAATGAAGAACTATTGCTCTTTGCATGGCATTGCTATTGGTAGCATCCAGCCCTGCCAGGCGGTAAGCTTTACCAAATTTTCCTACATAGCTTTCTCCAATGGCATATTTTCCAAGAGATGATTGATAAGAGCCTTCAACATTGCTGAATCTCAAAGCATCCGACTTGGGAACAACAGAACCTGAACCATGAGAAACTACAGCCTTCTGTAGAATTGTATTATTTTTCAGATTATAAATAAAATAACGATACTTCCCGGAGGGAATTTTAAAGTTGATAAAAACAGCCAATTCCTGATTGTACTCTTTTCCTTTAATATAATTTTTAATCTCAGAAATTCTTGTTTGAGGAACACCCAATGGGTTCAACTGCTGAGATTCAGCCTTTGAACAGGAAATTACAATTAAAAGAAGAAAAATAAAGTGTTTCATCATCTGGTATGGTATACTGCTACTCTATAATCATTCCGTCTTTCATAACGAGCTTACGGTCTGTTATCTCTGCAAGATTCGGGTTATGTGTTACAATCACAAAAGTTTGATTATATTTATCTCTAAGATCAAAAAATAATCGGTGAAGATCATCTGCATTTTTAGAATCCAGGTTACCTGTAGGTTCATCTGCAAAAATGATTTTCGGTGAGTTGATTAAAGCTCTTGCTACAGCAACCCTTTGCGCCTCTCCACCTGAAAGCTGGTTGGGTTTATGATTCAGTCTTTGCTCTATCTTTAAATCTTCAAATAAAGCATATGCTTTTTCAAGAGCTTCTCTTTCATTGGCTCCTGCTATTTTAGTCGGAAGCAAGACATTTTCCAGCGCTGTAAACTCCGGAAGAAGCTGATGAAACTGAAATACAAACCCTATATTCTGATTTCTGAATTTCGACAGCTGTTTATCATTCATATTAATAAATGATTCTCCTGCTATTTCAATCTCAGTATCATATTTGTTTGACTGGGTTGGATGATCCAAAGTTCCTAAAATCTGCAACAATGTAGACTTACCTGCCCCCGATTCTCCTACGATAGAAACCACCTCACCCATTTTGATGTGAATATCAACACCTTTCAGTACTTCTAAATTCCCATAAGATTTATGGATATTTCTTGCTTTAATCATGATTCAAAAATAGTGAATTGCCTGCAAATAAAAAACCGCTTTTTGAAGCCGTTTATATTTTATTTCAGTTTTACGGTTATTATATTTTCTTAATCCATTTATATCAGACTTTTTCTTTATTTTTTTAATTATTTCCGGTATATTTTTATGTAAAATTTATACAAAAAATAATGCTTCCTCTTTTCAGAATTTCATTTTTCTAAACCTATAAGGTTTAGCTAGAGATCTGCATTTTAATTTACAAAAAACAAAAAACCTCCCGATTTGGGAGGTTTTACTATTTTCATTTCAGAAAATTACAGTAACAATGTTAATGGACTTTCTAAATAGGTTCTTAATGTCTGCAGGAACTGAGCACCTGTAGCACCGTCTACCACTCTGTGGTCACATGCCAATGAAAGTTTCATGGTGTTTCCAACTACGATCTGACCATCTTTTACGATTGGCTTCTCAATAATTGCTCCTACTGAAAGGATTGCAGAGTTTGGCTGGTTGATGATACTTGTAAATGTCTCGATTCCGAACATTCCTAAGTTAGAAATTGAGAATGTAGATCCTTCCATTTCATTAGCTTTAAGACCTTTACTCTTAGCTCTTGAAGCCATATCTTTTACGGATGCAGAAATCTGAGTATACGTCATCTGATCTGTATTTTTCAATACTGGAACTACCAATCCGTCCGGAATAGCTACTGCTACACCAATGTTGATATTTCCTCTGTGAATGATCTTATCACCTGCCCAGCTTGAATTTACCTGAGGATGTTTTCTTAAAGCAATTGCAGTCGCTTTAATAATCATATCATTGAAAGAGATCTTAGTATCAGGTAAAGAATTGATTTCTTTTCTAGCCTCAATTGCTTTATCCATATTGATCTCCACCATCAGATAATAGTGAGGGGCAGAGAATTTACTTTCAGAAAGACGTTTTGCAATGATATTTCTTACTTGTGAGTTTGGAGTCTCTGTATCTTCACCCTGTACAAAACTTACTGCAACAGGAGCAGCACTTGGCGCAGGAGCTGAAGCAGCTGGTTTCGCAGCTGGCTGATAATTTTCAATATCTTTTTTAACGATTCTTCCGTTTTCACCAGATCCCTGAACACTGTTGATATCAACGCCTTTATCCTGAGCCATTTTCTTAGCCAGTGGAGAAATTGCGACTCTGTCAGAAGATGAAGAGTTCGCAACCGGAGCAGCTTTTTCTTCCGTTTTAGCTTCTGATTTCTGTTCAGCAGGTTTTTCAGTTGACTGACTCGCTGCTTTTGGAGCACCTACAGCGGAAACATCTGTTCCCGCAGGGCCAATGATCGCCAATACGGAATCAACCGGAGCAGCACCTCCTTCTTCAACACCCTGCTTCAATAATACTCCATTGAATTCAGATTCGAAATCCTGTACCGCTTTATCTGTTTCGATCTCAGCAAGAAGGTCTCCTTCTTTTACTGTATCACCTACGTTTTTGTGCCATTTAGCTACCTTACCTTCTGTCATTGTATCAGAAAGTCTTGGCATGGTAATAATTTCTACTCCTGCCGGAACTTCTGCAGCAGCTGGCGCAGTAGTTTCTGCTTTAGGCTGTTCTTCTGATTTTTTTTCTTCAGTTCCAGCACTGGGAGCAGCAGCTCCACCTGTTAATCCTGAAATATCTTCTCCTTCATTCCCGATAATAGCTAAAACAGAGTCTACAGCAGCAGCAGCTCCTTCTTCTACACCTACGTATAAAAGGGTACCTTCTATTTCAGATTCGAAATCCTGAACTGCTTTATCAGTCTCAATTTCAGCTAAAATATCTCCTTCTTTTACTTTATCTCCTACTTTTTTATGCCATTTTGCCACCTTACCTTCCGTCATTGTGTCGGACAGGCGGGGCATCGTAATTACTTCTGCCATAATCTATATTGATTTGAGATTCGAGATTTGAGATTTGAGATTTCAGAAATTTCAAACTTCAAATTTCAAATTAATTTTTATTTTTTAGTTTTCTAATTTGTCTAGGAATGGATAGTCTTCCTGAGCATATACATACTCATAGATTTTTTCTGCATCCGGATACGGAGAGTTTTCCATAAATTCGATACACTCTTCAACAAAGTCTCTGGACTTGTTATCCATCGCTTCCAATTCTGCTTCTGTAGCCCATCCGTTTTCTAAAATTCTATGTTTTATCAATTCGATCGGGTCATCATTTTTATGAAGAGCTACTTCTTCTTTAGATCTGTATGGCTCAGCATCAGACATTGAGTGTCCTCTGTAACGGTAAGTTCTTGCTTCAATGAAAGTAGGTCCGTCTCCTCTTCTTGCTCTTTCAATAGCTTCGTAAGCAGCTTCTGCTACTTTTTCAGGATCCATTGCATCTACAGCAAGGCAAGGCATTTCGTATCCTAAACCTAATTTATAGATATCTTCGTGGTTGGCAGTTCTTTTTACAGAAGTTCCCATTGCATATTGGTTGTTTTCCACAACAAATACCACAGGAAGCTTCCAGTTCATTGCCATATTGAAAGTTTCGTGTAAAGAACCTTGTCTTGCAGCACCATCTCCAAAGAAACAGATGTTCACTGCTTTTCTGTCAAAATATTTATCTGCAAAAGCAATACCTGCACCTAATGGAATTTGTCCTCCAACGATACCATGTCCTCCGTAAAAACGGTGTTCTTTACTGAAAATGTGCATAGATCCACCCATACCTCCGGATGTTCCTGTAGCTTTACCACAAAGTTCAGCCATGATTCTTTTAGGATCCACGCCCATCGCCATTGGATGAATGTGACATCTGTAAGCAGTAATCATACTGTCCTTTGTAAGATCCATTGCATGTGTAAACCCGGCAGGGATAGCTTCCTGACCGTTATACAAATGTAAAAATCCTCTGATCTTTTGTTTTAGGTAAAGAGAACGGCATTTGTCTTCAAACCTTCTCCACATTGTCATATCTTCATACCACTTCAGGTATACCTCTTTAGAAAATTCTTTCATGTGTTAGCTCTTGCTTTTTTATGATGAAATAGTTGAGCAAAATTATGAAAAAAACTTTGTTTTTATTCTATACATACATAACTTTTCGATTTTTCTGTAAAATCTATTTGCGGGCTGTATGGATTATTCTTAATTTCCGACCCCTTGGAAGGATGATAAAGCAGCATTTTATTCTTTGTCTTCCTCCCGCGACCTATCAGGGATCAGCCTATCCATAAGGCTTTTCCGAAACAACAGTTGATTCGGAGATATTAGAATTCATTACATTTTGTTCTTCTATTTCATTCCTCTTTAATTATTGTTAATATATATTTTGGTTATTTCAACAGCTTCTTTTCCGGAGAAAAACCTGCAAGTTTCAGGGTTCTGTCTTCAATTTCATTAACGAAATTACCATATTGCCCTGCAGTTCTGACTTTAATTTCTTTCCATACTATATCTGCCATAAATCCTTCCCACGCAATTTTCATTGCATGTTCATCTTTCCACTCAAGCAGGTAGACAAATTCTGTCTTTTCCTGAAACTCCGATTCCCAGATCGCTACAATGGTAAATCCATATTTCTTCATTATTCTCCACGCATGATCCCTGAAGCGGTCAGGGAATACCTGTTTGTTTTCCTTCGGAATTTCATATATTCTTAATTGATGGATAGGTTGTAGCGTAGAAATATTTTCCTTGGAGTTCTTTTGACCCAAAGTAAAGTATCCTAAGATTAACATTAATAAAGTGAATAGATGTTTCATGATAATGATGATTAAAACAGATCAATTAAAATTAAACATTTCATTCAAAATTTAATATTAATTTAAAAAATGAAAAAAAGCAAAATGCACTAAAACCTATTGGTAATGAATTATTTTCTGAATTCACCCATCCATTTCAACCTCCTTTTCCTCCTTGTTTTTTGAGGTTATAATGGTATATTTGATTTTTAAACTTAATTATGGAAGAAAAGCAGTCTTCATTCTTACACAACATTTCAAAAGTCATTTCTGATTTTTTTAATCCTTTAGTTTCTCTGATTATTTTTTTTGTATACATGAGCCTCAGGGAATATTCTCTGAAAGATTCTATTCTTTATTTTCTGCCTGTATTATTAATGATCATCATTCCTGTAGTTGTATGGCTGGTATGGAATGTGAAAACGGGAAGATATACCAATATGGATGTGTCCAACCGGGTTCAAAGAAAGACGTTATATATATTTATTGCAGTGTGCGTGATTGCTTACCTTCTTTTTAATTACATCAGAAACGGGTATATTGATCTTGTCATGCTGTTTATTTTAGTCCTTCTTTTCGCACTTCAGATCAGCAATCTTTTTATCAAAAGCTCGATGCATACAGCCTTTAACGTATTTGTGGCAGCACTCTTTTTCTCACTGGAATGGAAAATGGGTCTGATGTGGCTGGGAATCGCTATTTTGGTCGGAATCACCCGTGTTATATTAAAAAGACATACCGTGAAAGAAGTATTTATGGGGGCTGGAATAGCTTTTCTGGTATCTTTTATCTATCTTTATTGCAATATTCAATTTCAACATTAGAATACTCTATGAAAATAAATCATCTTACTGCCGCAGAAGAAAACTTTATGAAGCTGTTTTGGAAAATGGAATCTTTCTATCTGAAGGATGTTATGGAGCAGCATACTGAACCGAAACCACATCAGAATACGGTTTCCACTTATTTGAAAATATTAGTTGAAAAAGGCTATCTATCTACTGTAAAAGAAGGAAGAATCTTTAAATACAGCGTGCTTGTTCCTTTAGAAGAGTATAAAAAATTTCTGTTAAAAGAGCTTTCCCATAACTTTTTTAATAATTCTGGGAAGGAAATTCTGGAGCTTTTATTAAGCGAAAAATTAATCTCCCAGGAAGATATGAAGGGTTATTTTGATCTTAAAATCGAGATAAAGCCGGCCAAAATTGAAGAACCTAAATTTGAGTTTGCTGAAGAAATCTTAAGTCCGAAAAAAGAGAAGAAAACCAAAGGAAAAGAAAAGGACAAGGACAAAAAGAAAAAAAAGAAAAAAGATTAATCTAAACCCAAAAAACACCAAATCATGAAAACAAAATTCCAGGAAACTGTAAGCCGGGCCAATAAAGTCGTTTTCCGATATCCTATGATTTTGGCAATGGCTTTATTAGCTTCTGTTGGGTTCATATGCATTATGGAAACAGAGCGCAGTGAAATTACCTCTTATATTAAATTCATCATTTGTTCCTGTCTCGGAATTTCTCTGATGTTTGCATTAAAAATGTTATCCCAGAGAATCGGGAAAGAGTTACTGCTGCAGGTATCCGGTATAATTTTCCTTATAGTTTTTTATTGTATTCTACCCGATAAAAAAAACAATTTTACAGAAGTTCATGCTTATACCATCGCTGTTACTGCCCTTCTCTCCCACTTACTGGTGTCATTTGTTCCTTTTCTGGAGAAAGACAGGGAACTCAGATTCTGGCAGTACAACAAAAATCTTTTTATCAATATCTTTCTCACTGCCGTATTTACAGGAGTTCTGACTGGCGGTGTGGAATTAGCAATCTTAGCGGTTGATAAACTTTTTGACTTTAACTTCCACGACAGAATTTACAGAGATACCTTCTTTGTTCTCGCTATTTTCGGAAGCAGTTTTATTTTTCTTTTATTTAATGATAAAGGCTTAGATAACCTTGAGAAAGATGGTACCTATCCTGTTGTTTTGAAGTTTTTCACTCAGTTTATTTTAATTCCATTACTTCTTATTTATGTAACGATTCTTTATTTCTATTCTGTTAAAATATTGATCAACTGGCAGCTTCCCAGAGGCTGGGTTTCTTACCTTGTTTTAGCTTATAGCATTGTTGGTATTCTTGCATTACTTCTGGTTCACCCGTTGAAAGAAGAAAACGCAAAATCCTGGGTGAGAATATTCTCAAAAGCATTCTATTACACCATTGTTCCTTTGATCATTCTGCTTTTCACTGCTATTTTTACCAGAATTTTAGAGTATGGTTATACAGAACCAAGGTATTTCGTTCTCCTCCTTGCTTTATGGCTGTTAAGCATTGTTGTTTATTTTATTTTCAACAAAAAAGCTACGATAAAGTTCATCCCTGTCAGCTTATTTTTATTTGGAGCTTTTGCATTAATTTTCCCTTACCTTAATGCATTCAGTGTGGCTAAGAGAAGTCAGAAAACAGAATTAATAAATATTTTAAACCAGTATCAGCTAATGAGTGCCGGCAAGATTAATTTTCAGCAAAAAGTTACAGATACCGTCCGTAATGAAATTGCTGATAAATTTGAGTTTCTGGCCGAAAGAAAGCAAAGTGAATTTCTATCATCTCTGCTAAACGAAAAAGATCAGGCTGAATTAGATGATAATATCAAAAACGGCACATTTTATAATATCAATTATAATATTCAGAACAAATTTTCGGAGGTAAATGTCACTGTAAGAAACAGAGCGTATGAAATGAACAAACTTGTTCTTGTTCGTGAAGAACAGGCCGTAGAACTCGGGAATTATCAATATTTGATTTCTTTTCATCGGTATAGCAGAGAGCCCCAAAAACTAAATAATGACCAGTTTGAACTGACAGACGAACTGACAGAAAAATCCTCATTAAAACTCAATTTAAATTCTCAGGAAGAAATAGATTTCGGACCACAGATTATGAAGCTATTTGAGGAAAATAAAAACAAAACAGGAAACGTAAAACTTCCTGAAATTGCTATGGAATCTGATTTAGGCAAATATCATGTCAAAATTATTTTCAGTGAAATTACATGGGAGAAATACTCAGATAATGATACTGCCAGCATTTACTACGAAAATGCTTATTTACTAATAAGATTACAATAATAAGCAAAAAACTGCCTGTAGTCTTTTATTTAAGCATACATTTCTCTGATGCAAAAAACTAAAAGCTGCGCTATTTACCTGCTCTCACTCTATTTAAATGATTTACTGGAAATTAAATTCCATAAAAAAAGCGGCTTAAAAGCCGCTTCATATTTTTACCAACGATTTCCGCCTCCGCCACGGTTGTTACCATAGCCTCCGCCTCTATTATTGTTGTTACCATAACCTCCACCTCTGTTGTTATCGAAGCTTCTTCTTGGCTTTTCTTCTCTTGGCTTAGCTTCAGATACGTTTAGAGCTTTTCCGTTGAATTCTTTCTGGTTAAGAGCTTCAATAGCTTGCTTTCCTTCTTCATCACCCATTTCTACGAAACCGAAACCTCTGGAACGACCAGTTTCTCTGTCTGTAACGATTTTAGCTGATGATACATCCCCAAATTCTGCGAATAGATCGTGCAACTCATACTCTTTAGTTGCGTAATTGATGTTTGAAACAAAAATGTTCATTTTAAATAAATTAAAAAATTAATAAAAATTTGGTATATAAAAGAAAAACAACATAAATTAATGAACAAATATTGATTCCAAATATAAACGTATGCAAGATACAATTAAAAATTTCAAATCAAAGCTTTTTTTAAATATTTCTTATATTATGTTTAATCTAAAAATAAAACAAGCACATAAAACAAAAACAAACAACTGAAAATCAAATACTTAAATAAAAATACATTTAATCATAAAGTTAGTTAAAGGTTTAAAAACAAATGCCAACGCTGAGCGCTCAAAATCAAGTTACTAAGATACGTATCATTCTATTTATCAACTTCCTTACCCCTCTATTCTACTTAACATTTTAATTGCCAAAACAAAAATATGAAACCATACACCACCAATTATACTAACACACTCATTGAAATTGCTGAAGACTGCTCTGTTTTCCAGGCACAGGTTCCTCCTGAAAAGAAAGAAAAAACACTCGCCAATCTCCAATATGAGAAACTTATAAAAAGTCCCTATCAATATTCATCCGATGATCTAATTTTTGAATGCTATGCTATTAAAAATGAAATTTCAGACAACGAAAAAGAAATTGAAAGGCAAAAGTTCTTTTCTAAGGGCCAGCCCTGCCTCAGATGTTCTCCTTTAGCGAAAAAGTATGGATTTGGATTCCATCATAATCCGGAAGGAAAAGTAGCACTGATTACCATAGAGAGTAAAGAATATCAAACACTGCTGAATGATTCTTCTATAACAAAAACGAAAGCCATGCGTTCCAAAAGAAAATGATTGAGAAAATGAATGATTCTTTTCAGATCAATAAATACTATTCTTTTGAAAACATCAGCTTTTAACACTAAATTTGTACTGCAAATTATTAAAAGATGAACTACCATACCAGAAAATGGGTAAAGCCCGAAGACTTAAACCCCAATCATTCTCTTTTCGGAGGAAGACTTCTTCAATGGATTGACGAAGAAGCTGCTCTTTATGCTATTATTCAGTTGGAAAACACCAAAGTAGTAACCAAATTTATTTCTGAAATCAACTTTGTCAGCTCAGCCAAACAAGGAGATATTATAGAGATAGGAATTGAAGCTACTCATTTCGGATCTTCTTCTATTACATTAAGATGTGATGTAAGAAACAAAATGACTCATCAAACCATCATTACTGTAGAAAGAATTGTCATGGTAAACCTTAACGAAGAAGGCAATCCTGCTCCTCATGGCAAAACCCACATAGAATTTGTAAAAGACAGGTTAAACAACAACCTATGAAGATCTTTATAAAAAATATGGTCTGCAACAGATGCATTGCGGCGGTAGAAACTATTTTCCGTAATGCAGAGGTAAAGACAGCGAATGTTTTACTGGGAGAAGTTGAAACAGAATATGATGTTTCTGCTCAAACAATGCATATCATAGAAAAAGAGCTGCTTGATACAGGTTTTGAAAGGATTATGGACTCTGCCCATCAGACCGTAGAAAAAATTAAAAACCTGATCATTGTCAAAATAAGTGATCTTGATATCCCGGAAGACTTTCTGCTTTCTGAATTTTTAAGTTCGAAACTTCACAAAGATTACAGCGCTCTTTCAAAAACATTTTCACAAAACGAAAATATCACATTAGAGCAGTTCTTCATTCTTCAGAAAATTGAAAAAGTGAAGGAACTTCTTTTATACAACGAATTCAATCTTACCGAAATTGCAGGAAAACTTGGTTATAAAAGTGTACAGCATCTTTCTTCCCAGTTCCGTAATGTGACCGGATTCACACCCACTGAATTCAAAAAACTCAAAGAACACCATCGCAAACCGCTTGATAATCTATAAGTTTGAGTGTTTAGGAGTGAAGGAGTTAAATATTCCTATTTCACTTATAAACGCTCATACCCTACAACTCTCAAACCCTCTTACTCTTATACTCTCCCACCCTCAAACTCTCCCACTCCACCTAATTTTATAACTATTATCCTTAAATTTATAACAACCTTCGTTTTCCATTGTGGAAATTTGTACTATAAATTTAAGAATCATGGAACAACAGTATAAAATACTCGGAATGACCTGTTCCGGCTGCCAGAAAAAGATATCAAATCAACTGAACAGTGTTGATGGTGTTAAAGCCGATGTTAATCTGGAAAACAATACCGCAACCATCACTTCCGATCATGAAGTGAAACTTTCAGTATTAAATGATGCTCTGGCAGAAATAGGAAAATACAGACTTGAAGATCCCAATACTCCTGAGACAGCCTTCGTAAAACCTCAGGACCGTGTATCCCCGTCTTCGGTATACTATTGTCCAATGGAATGCGAAGGAGATAAAGTATATTTCAAACAGGGTGAAAGATGTCCTGTCTGCAAAATGTATCTGGTTCCTATTGAAGAAAAGCTGGCCAAAGACCCTAATCACAAACCCACTTATTCATCCACCAACCTTCCTAAAAACTTTAAAGACAGTATCGGAAAACACTATTGTCCAATGTTTTGCGAAGGCGACAAAGTATATGATGAAAAAGGCAGTTGCCCTGTTTGTCATATGGATTTAGAACCGATTACGGAAGAAATTGCCCAAAAAGCAAATTCGCACCAGCATCACTCTCATTCTCAAAGCCATCATGATCATCACCACAGCCATAGTCATGAAATGCCTAAAATAACTGATGAAATGGCAGGTAGATATTACTGTCCTATGTATTGTGAAGTCGACAAAACTTACGATTCCAATGTAGGATGTCCGGTTTGTGGAATGGACCTTGTAAAATACCCTGAAAAGAAAACCGCAAAATACACCTGTCCCATGCATCCGGAAATCATTCGTGACGAACCGGGAGACTGCCCGATCTGTGGAATGGATCTCATAAGAATGCCCGACAGCAATGATAATGATGAAGATGAAACTTACAATATATTAAAAAGAAAATTCATTACTTCACTGGCGTTTACTATACCGGTTTTCATTCTCTCAATGGGAGGAATGTTGATCAACTTTCCTTTCTCTCATCAGATTCAGGGATTTATTGAACTTGCTTTTACACTTCCGGTGATGTTTTATTCAGGCTGGTTCCTGTTGAAAAGAGGCTGGGTTTCATTCAAAACATGGAACCTCAATATGTTCAGTCTTATTGCTCTGGGAGTTGCTGCAGCATTTATTTTCAGTATTGTTGCTCTGATATTTCCAGATATTATCCCACATGAAATCCGTGGACACAATCATGAAATCCCATTGTATTTTGAGGCAGTCTGTGTGATTTTAACTCTTGTCATTTTAGGTCAGCTGATGGAAGCAGCAGCTCATAAAAAAACAGGGAATGCCATCAAAGAATTAATGAACCTTTCACCGGATGAAGCTAACCTTATGGTAAATGGTGAAGAAAAGAAAGTGCTGCTTTCCCAGGTAAAAATAGGAGATTTATTAAAAGTAAAACCTGGTGAAAAAATTCCTGTAGACGGAAAAATCACTGAGGGTAATTCTATTGTAGACGAAAGTATGATTACCGGAGAACCTGTTCCTGTTGAAAAAAATGTAGACGATAAAGTATCTTCCGGTACCATCAACGGAAATCAGGTATTCATTATGAAGGCAGAAAAGGTAGGCGATGAAACTCTGCTTTCCCAAATCATTAAAATGGTGAATGAAGCCAGCCGCAGCAAAGCTCCTATCCAGAAAATTACAGATAAGGTTTCAAAAGTATTTGTCCCTGTGGTAATTCTTATGGCAGTCCTTACTTTCATTCTATGGCAATTCTTCGGTCCGGAAGGAAAAAGAACTTTATTTGCTTTCGTAAATGCGGTTGCTGTTTTAATTGTGGCTTGTCCTTGTGCTCTTGGGCTGGCAACTCCTATGTCTTTAATGGTAGGAATTGGAAAAGGCGCTAAAAACGGAATCCTTATTAAAAATGCAGAAGCTCTTGAACAGATGAATAAAGTAAATGTTTTGATTACCGATAAAACAGGAACTTTAACAGAAGGGAAACCTTCAGTAGAACATATTGAAACAGTAAACGGAGACCAGCATCAGATTTTAAAACTGGCTTTTTCTTTGAATCAAAATTCTGAACATCCACTTTCCAATGCTGTCATAAAAAAAGCAAAAGAAGAGAATCTGACGGCTGAAAAAGTATATCAGTTTGAAAACATATCCGGAAAAGGAGTCAAAGGAAATATCAACGGTAAGACCGCTTATCTTGGAAATGAAAGTCTATTGACCTCGCATCAGATTATGATTCCGGAGAGCTTAAAACAGAAAGCAGTAGAAGTTCAGTCTAAAGCCCATACGATTTCTTATATCGCACAGGAACAGCAGGTGCTGGGATTCGTAAGTTTTACGGATAAAATCAAAGAAAGCTCTAAAAAAGCCATAAAACAGCTGATGAGTGAAGGAATAGACGTCATCATGATGACAGGAGACAACGAACATACCGCCAAAGCCGTTGCTGATGAATTAGGAATCAAACATTTCAAAGCCAACTGCCTTCCTGAAGATAAACTGAATGAAGTAAAAAAACTGCAGCAACAGGGTAAAATCGTAGCGATGACCGGAGACGGGATCAATGACTCTCCTGCCCTTGCACAATCTGATGTGGGAATTGCCATGGGAACAGGAACAGATGTTGCGATTGAAAGTGCTGAGATCACTTTATTAAAAGGAGATATCTTAGGTGTTGCAAAAGCTAAACTATTGAGTGAAAAGCTTCTCAAAAACATTAAAGAGAACCTGTTCTTTGCTTTCATTTATAATGTTTTAGGAGTTCCGGTTGCGGCAGGATTATTGTATCCATTCTTTGGAATTCTTTTATCACCAATGATTGCAGCTGCTGCCATGAGTTTCAGTTCCCTGTCTGTGATACTGAATTCATTGAGACTCAACTCCGTGGATCTGGATATAAAATAATATCATGACAAAAGAAAATCTTTACATAGGATGTTCGGGATTTTACAATAACGACTGGAAAGGGTCTTTATATCCCGCAGATGCCAAGAGTAAAGATTTTCTTTCTTTATATTCAACAACGTTCAATGCCGTAGAAATCAATTCTACTTTTTATAGGAAACCAACCTCAAAAACATTGTTGAAGTGGTATGATGAAACACCTGATGATTTCAGATTCTTCATTAAAATTCCAAAAGCCATCACCCATCAAAACCGGCTTGAAAGTTCCAAAGATGAGATTACTCCATTCTGCGACCATATTCAAAACAGCCTGAAGGATAAACTTTCCGGATTTCTATATCAGCTTCCTCCTTCCTTTAAAAATACCACAGAGAACACAGACCGGATCATCAGCAATACTGATCACAGATTTCTGAACGTCATTGAATTCCGTCACAACTCATGGTGGCAAACAGAAGTATTTGATCTTTTAAAAAAACATAATATTATTTTCTCAGGTGTAAGTTTTTCTGGCAATCTTCCCGAAGACCTTATTATTAATCATTCGGAGATAGTTTATTACAGACTTCATGGGAAACCTGTTCTTTACAAATCAGAATATAGTAAAGATTTCATGGATGCATTAGCTGAAAAGATAAAAAATACCACACAAACCTCATTTATTTTCTTCAATAATACCTGGGGAACAGCTGCTATTAAAAATTCCCTGTATTTAAAAAGCTTTTTTAAATAATAAACCGACTGTAATTATTTGATTTTGTTAAAATAAAATAATTCCCTGATAATTGAAGAATATTAAAACTTCATCAAACATAGAAAAATACTATCGTTTTCATATTTATAAATGTTAAATTTTACAGAAAATCAGATCATAAATTTACAATTCATCAGGTAATGGAAACATCCTTTAAAATAAAGTTCTTAAAATAAACTTAAAAAGAAAAATACCTGCACAGCATGGCATATAATTTGTTAATTTTTAACTGTTATTTTTAACGATTTTTAACAATTTAAATTCCATTATTTTTATGAGAAAAATTTTTGCGGGAAAGTCAAAAAATATGACTTTTCTCGGGATGGTTGTATTGATGAGTACAACTTCGGCTTTATTAAACAGCTGTAATTTCAAGAATGAGGTGAACAATGATCCCGTCGTCAGTTCACAGGAACATCCTTCCGCAGAAATAATCCCCAATAATATAGATGACGAAAGTGTAGACCCGGATAAAAGAGTGATCTACCTTACCTTTGATGACGGACCCAATCAGGGAACTGAAAATCTTTTAAAAATCCTGGACAAAAGAAATGTTTGTGCCACTGCCTTTCTGGTAGGGAAACATGCTTATGGCAGTAAAAAACAGAAGGACGACCTGCTCTTGCTTAAGCAAAACCCCTTGATAGAACTGGCCAACCATAGCTTTTCCCATGCCCACAACAAATACACCGATTTTTATAAAAATGCACAAGCTGTAGTTCACGATTTTGACATCGCCAAAGACAGCCTGAAGCTTACCGATAAAATAGCACGAACTCCCGGAAGAAATATCTGGAGACTCAACAATATTAATGTAACAGATATCAAAAGTTCCACTGTAGCAGCAGATGGTCTTAAAAAAGCCGGCTATAAAGTAATTGGATGGGATCTTGAGTGGAGGCCTTCTCAAAAAATGACTTTAAAAGGAAGTCATGAAGCCATGATCAAGAAAGTAGACAGTATTTTCCTGAACGATCTTGAAAAGACTTCAAGACACCTTGTGTTTCTTACCCACGACCAGTATCTGAGAGATGCGGACTCTATCAATGAGCTGGACATGTTTATTGAAAAATTGCAGAAGAGCAACAAATTTGTTTTCAGAAAAATATCGCAGTATCCCAAGATCAATGAGGTTCTGAATTAATTTTACCGTAAAACTACCATGTAAAATGTATTCATCACTGGCAACTGTCAGGGAATTTTCGGAAATTTGCATCTATGAGTATTAAAGAAAATTATAAAACTATAAAAGACCAGCTGCCATCGGATGTTCAGCTGGTTGCTGTTTCAAAAACACATCCGGCTTCTGCAGTACAGGAAGTATACGATCTTGGACAAAAGGTTTTTGGAGAAAACAAAGTACAGGAACTGATGGAAAAAGCCCCTCATCTTCCTCAGGATATACAATGGCATCTGATTGGTCACTTACAGACCAACAAAGTGAAATACATTGCTTCCTTCATAGATACCATACAAAGTGTGGATTCTGAAAAATTATTAACAGAAATCAATAAGGAAGCAGGAAAGCACAACAGGAAGATTAAAGTTCTTCTGCAAGTAAAAATAGCGGCAGAAGAAAGCAAGTTCGGGCTTGAAATTTCTGAAGCGAAAGATCTTTTCCAACAATACACTGAAGGCAAATTTCCTCATGTTGAAGTTACCGGACTGATGGGAATGGCTACATTCACTGACGATGAGCAGCAGGTTAGAAATGAATTTTTAACATTAAAGATGCTTTTTGATGAATTAAATCAATTAAAAACTTTAAATACCTTATCAATGGGAATGAGTGATGATTTCCCGATAGCCATTGAGTGTGGGGCTAACTCTGTAAGGGTTGGATCTGCCATTTTTGGGAGAAGAGACTACTCCAAATAGAATATTTAGGTACAGTTTTTGCTAATAATTGAAACAAAAAATTTAAATTTGCAACTATGCAAAAAATCCTTATAGTAGAAGACGAAAAAGCAATCTCGGGAGTACTTCACAGTATTCTTTCGGATGAACTCACCGATTATGAATTTGTTATCGCCGAAGATGGCCTTGAAGGTTACAAACAGGTAGAAAAAGAAGATTTCGCACTGGTGATTTCCGATATTAAGATGCCTAAAGTTTCAGGAACCGAACTTTTGAAGCAGAGCCTTGCATTAAAACCAGAAACTACTTTTATCATGATCTCAGGCCACGCAGATATTGATTCTGCCGTTTCCTGTTTAAAGGAGGGTGCATACGATTTTATCTCCAAACCAATTGATATCAACAGATTGATTACAAGTGTGAAAAACGCATTGGTTAAAGAGACTCTGAAGAAAGAAAACAAAAATCTTCAGACTGAAAATAAAACCTTAAAGAAAAAAGTAAGCAAAAAATACCAGATGATTGGTACATCTCCTGCTCTTCAAAAGATTCAGGATATGATCGAAAAGGTAGCTGTTTCCGACGCCAGAGTTCTAATCACAGGGCCTAACGGTGCAGGAAAAGAGCTGGTTGCTCATGCTATCCATAATCAGAGTGACCGTGCAAGAGGTCCTATGATAGAGGTAAACTGTGCTGCGATTCCGTCTGAACTAATTGAATCTGAACTTTTCGGGCACGTAAAAGGATCTTTTACGGGGGCTATTAAAGATAAACAGGGAAAATTTGAGCAGGCTAACAACGGTACGATCTTCCTTGACGAGATTGGTGACATGAGTCTTATTGCTCAGGCTAAGGTATTGAGAGCGCTACAGGAAAGCAAAGTTTCACCTGTGGGAAGTGATAAAGAAATCAAAGTTGATGTAAGAGTAATTGCAGCAACGAATAAAAATATGCAGAAAGAAATTGAGGAAGGAAAATTCAGAGAAGACCTTTACCACAGACTTTCTGTTATTGAAATCTATGTTCCGCCATTGGATGAAAGAAAAGAGGACATCAAATTATTGGTTGAGCATTTTTCAGGCATGATTGCTGATGAGCATGGTACTGCTGCGAAAAAGTTTGATGATAAAGCTATTGATGCTTTAAAAGCACTTTCATGGACTGGAAATATCCGAGAATTAAGGAATGTTGTTGAAAGATTGATTATTCTTGGTGGAAACACTGTTTCCGAAGGTGACGTTGCAAGTTTTGTAAGGAAATAATAAGCTATTATTGACCATATTATAAAAATTTGCAGTGTTACCACTGCAAATTTTTTTTTGACCCTATTTGAATGATAAACTATATGAATCTTAAAATATTATGAACTTTTTAAACAAAAACTATACAAAAGAATGCCTGACTTTGGCTCTGCCTGTGATGCTTACCCAGGTGGGGCAAGTTTCAGTAAACTTATTCGACAATATTATTGTCGGAAAACTGTTGGGTGCTGATGCACTGGCATCCGTTTCATTGGGAAATGCTGTCTTTTTCTCCATATTTGTGTTAGCACTGGGGTTTTCATTCGCCATTCCGCCATTGGTTTCGGAGGCGCATTCCAAAGAGGATCATGCTACGATCAATTCTGTATTCAGCCATGGTTTTATTATCAATATGTCTGTCGGAATTATTCTGATGGTCATTCTCCTTTTGGGAATGCCACTCCTCTACCACTCAGGACAGCCTGCCAAGATTATTCCTGATACCGTAGGTTTCTTAAGTATTATGGTGGTCAGTATGATTCCATTCATGGCATTTCAGACGCTTCGTGAAGTTTCCGAAGGTTTATCCTATACCATTGGAGTTACCAAAGCAACCATTATTGCGAATATCATCAATATTGCCTTAAACTATGTCTTTATCAAAGGACTTTGGGGAATTCCGGCAATGGGGGTACAGGGATCTGCACTGGCCACCTTGATTTCCAGAATCTTCATGGTGGTTTTCCTTTATTTTGTGTTGGTAAAAGAAGAAAGAACAAGACGTTATATCAAAGATTTTTCTTTAAAAATTCAGGATTTCTCAAAGCAGATGTTTGATAAAATGGTAAGACTTGGATTACCTACAGCTTTACAGATGTTCTTTGAAGTAACTGCTTTTGCCGGAGCTGCATTTATATGTGGACTGATCTCTGCTCACGATATTGCTTCTCACCAGATTGCTTTAAGCATGGCTTCATTTACCTTCAATTTATGTGTAGGATTCAGTGTGGCCTCTACCGTAATGATTGGCAGAAAACTTGGTGAACAGAATTTTGTGGAATTGAGAAAGGTAGGAATCAACAACCTGAAAATTGCCTTTATTTTCATGTGTATCTGTGGATTGGTATTTATTTTAGGCAGAAACATTCTTCCAACTTTCTTCACAAAAAAAGAAGAGGTGGAAGTTATTATGCTGGCATCTAAACTCATGATTATCGCTGCTTTGTTCCAGCTTTCTGACGGAATCCAGGTGACCGCTTTGGGAATGCTGAGAGGGTTACAGGACGTCAAAATTCCATCTATTTATACCTTCATTGCCTATTGGGTCATTACTATTCCTTTAGGATATTTCTTCTGTGTTACTTTAGAAATGGGCGCATTCGGAATGTGGATCGCACTGGGATTAGGACTGACAGTATCTGCAGTTTTCCTCGTAAAACGATTTTTAAATATGTCGGCAAAAAGAATTAAGCAGAATATACAGACAAAAACACAATAAAATTAAGCGCAGATGTAAAAAACCTGCGCTTTTTTATTATTTTTGGAATCTATAACCATCAATAGAAATGAAAAAAACACTGATCTTCCTTGCCTTATATGCAGGCTCTTTATTTCAATCTCAAACCAACAGGTTTACTTACGAACTTCAGTACCGCAAAAATACATCACAACAATATATAACAACCCTTATGAACCTGGACATCAACCCCGGTTCTGTTAAATTTTATGATAAAGGCTTTGCTGATTATGATGAAAAAAATAAAAATGCAAATCAGCAGATTTCCCGATACAGTACAAAAACAGACCAGGTGGTGATAAGAAAATCTGATACTTTTAAAAACAACTGGTACAGAGATTTTTTTGATTATTTTGTGGTAAAAACAAATGATGAAATGAAGTGGCAAATCATTCAGGAAACCAAAGAATACAATGGTTACAAGCTCCAGAAAGCCATTACAGATTTCGGTGGCAGAACCTGGAATGCCTGGTTTTCCAACGAAGTGAATATACAGGAAGGTCCTTACAAATTCAGAGGTCTTCCCGGTCTCATCTTTATCTTAGAAGATACGGATCAAAACTTTGTCTATAAGCTGATTAAGAATGAAAAACTCACTACAGACTACGATACCCAGGATTTTCTGGAAACCCATTATGGCAAGCCGGCTATACCGATAAGCAATCAGAAATTTAATAAATATATTGAAGACATCTACCAAAATCCTACAAGAATTTTTTCCGAGAGAATAAAGAGCGGAGAAAAGACTAACTTTAAAAATGAAACGATAGAATCTGTAGAAGAACTCAATAAAAAAAAGGAAATGCTCCAAAATGGAATCAAAGGCCGTTATATCTATATTGAAAAGGATAAACAACCTGAATTCAACTGATAATAAGTTACAAATAAAGCGGCAGAGGCCGCTTTTATATTTTTAATCAATTCTTCTGCCCAATATGACCAGGCTTCTTTCTATTCCGTCCAAAACAGCAACATTCGGAAGATTTCCCCAATCTTCAAACCCGAAATGCCTGAAGAGCTTTAAGCTGGGTTCATTATGAAGGAAAATAAGGGCCACAAGGTTTTTTACTCCAAATTTCTCCGCATTATCAATACAATACCGGAGAATTGTTTTGCCATATCCTTTTCCCCTGCAGGACTCATCAAGATAAATGCTTACTTCTACCGTACCGTTATACGCTGCCCTTTCATGAAATGAACTGAAACTTACCCAACCAACGGTTTGCTCCTGGTCATCTTCCACTACCCAAAGCGGTCTTGTCTGGGGATTATGCTCTTCAAACCATTTTAGCTTGCTTTCGACAGAAACTTCTTCCATGTCTGCAGTGACCATTCTTGAGGCAATGGTTGAGTTGTAGATGGCTACGATTTTATTTAAATCGGCCAACTCAGCATTTCTGAAATTTAATTTTTCCATGAATATTGTAATTCAACTTATTCTCATACAAAAATACTAAATTTTAAAACCACCCCTATAAAAACACACTTAATTTATTATATTTTAATATTTAAAGCAAACACACCCCTAAAAACACAATTATTTTTTTTAGAACATGCAAAGGAGCAATAAGATTGAAAGCTAGTTTTTTTAAGACGCAAGGATTTTATTGCTCTCAGATTATGCTAATTAAGCAGATTGTTATGGAAAAACCTGCGCAATCTCCTCAATCTGCGAGAAAAATAACCGTAATTTCATTAGCATATTCAACAAAATTATTTCAAATCTTTTAAAATTCTATTCAAGCTTCTCACTGTAATTCCAAGATAGGCCGCCATATCCTCTTTGGAAATCTGAATATTCTGCTTAGACTGCATTTGAAGCAATTGCTTTAAAGTATGTTCTACCGTATAGAGTTGTTGATAGGAAGCTCTGCTGGAAGTATTGATAATTCGTTCTGCAAAAGACTCTAAAAGAAGATTGTTCAGTACAAGATCATTTTTAATCAAAGATCTGAAAGCAGGAATTTTTACTGCGTATGCTACAACTTCCGTAAGAGCCTCAATACTACACAGGCAGTTTATATTTTTAATCAATTCCACTTCCCCGATTATTTCTCCACTTCCCAGAAACTCAACAATATATTCTTTTCCGTTCTCTTCTACTAAATAACATTTGACAATGCCTTCTTTAATCAGCATGACATGAGAAAGCTGATGATCCTGTATAAGCACTTTATCCCCTGCAGAAAAGAGCTTTACTATAATATCATCACGATCATTCCGCTTTTCATACAGCTCATTGAGATAGTTTAAAAATGTCTGATTTGTTCTTAACATATTTCACCCGGGACAAATGTCCTTTTCTTATTGAGTTTTTATATTGAATTTTGCGGAAAGAAAATTACAAAACAAAAATGAATAATCATATTACTACGATTGCCTTTGATGCAGATGATACGCTTTGGATCAACGAACCTTATTTTCAGGAAGCAGAAAAAGAATTCTGCATGCTCCTTGAAGATTATCTTCCACAACATTCAATATCACAGGAATTGTTTAAAACAGAAATGCAGAATCTTCATTTATATGGCTATGGAGTAAAAGGATTTATGCTTTGCATGATTGAAACCATCGGTAGAGTTTCTAATAATACAGCATCATTGGAATTAGTAAACAAAGCTATCCAGCTAGGTCAGGGGCTTCTTCAGAAACCCATTGAATTGCTGGATGGCGTTACAGAAACCCTTGAAAGCTTAAAAGGAAAATACAGACTGGTTGTCGCTACAAAAGGCGATTTGCTGGATCAGGAGCGTAAACTGAAAAATTCGGGATTACAGGATTATTTTCATCACATTGAAATCATGAGTGACAAAAAAGAAGACGATTACAAAAAACTTTTGAAACATCTGGACTGCCAACCTGAAAACTTTCTGATGCTTGGAAATTCTATCAAATCAGATATCCTGCCGGTATTGGAAATCGGAGGATCTGCCGCTCATATTCCTTATCATGTCACCTGGAGCCATGAGCAGCATGATGTAAACCTGGAGCACCCGAATTTTTTGGAGCTTAAGAGTATTGATGAGATTTTGAAGCGCTTTTAAATACAATATAACTAACGTCCCAACTTCCTTATTATATTTTTTAATCAAAAAAAGAGACTGTTTCCTATAAACAGTCTCTTTTTTATTTATTTCTTCAAGCATTTTTCAAGGAACTGATCCTGTTCCCATAAAAGGTGTAAGATATTTTCTTTTGCCTGGTAACTGTGGGCTTCTTTTGGAAGAAGAACCATTTTTACCGGAGCACCCAGATTTTTCAATGCCTGAAAGTATCTTTCAGTCTGCAATGTAAATGTTCCCGGGTTATTATCTGCATCACCGTGAATCAGAAGAAGCGGAGTCTTCATTTTGTCGGCATGCATGAAAGGAGACATCGTGTTGTAGATTTCCGGAACATCCCAATAGTTTCTCTGCTCACTCTGGAACCCGAATGGTGTCAACGTTCTGTTATAAGCACCACTTCTTGCAATTCCACATGCAAAGAGGTTAGAATGGGTAAGAAGGTTTGCGGTCATAAATGCCCCATAAGAATGTCCTCCTACAGCCACTTTCTTTCTGTCGATATATCCTAAATGATCTACCGCATCAATAGCTGCCGCTGCATTGGCTACCAACTGAGGAATAAAAGTATCATTAGGTTCTGTTTTTCCTTCTCCAACAATTGGGAAAGCAGCATTATCTAATACTGCATATCCTTTTGCCGTCCAATATACAAAAGAGCCATACGTTGGGAATGTAAAGTCATTATCATTCTGAGTACTCTGCCCTGCAGTATCCTTATCTTTATATTCTCTAGGATAGGCCCAGATTAATAAAGGTAATTTTTCTTTCTTTGCCTTTCTATCATAGTTTGCAGGCAAATACAGCGTTCCCGTTAGCGTAACACCATCATTCCTCTTATAAGTAATCACTTCTTTGTAAACGTCTTTGATGCCTTCAAAAGGGTTTGCAAAACTGGTTACTGCTTCAGCTTTATTGGATTTAATATTCTTTTTAAAATAATTCGGATATTGGCTTGGAGACTGCTGAGTAGTCAGGATTTCTCCTTTTGAAGGATTTAAAATATCTACAATCCCTTCTTTGGCATTTTTAAGATCAGAGGTATAAAGTCTTTTCTTTTTCAATGATTTAACATCCATTTCGTCGATAAACGGGTGCTGTCCATCTTTGGTAAATCCATCTCCGATAAGGTAGGCTTTTCCACCTTTCATATCGATTACAGATCTTCCGTATTGGTTTTTCGTTGTGTTGAAATGTCCCGGATCACTGTAAACATCCTGATAATTTCGATCATCGAAAACTTTAGATTCTCCGCTGTTAAGATCCAGCAGGTAGGATTTTGTATTTCTTGTATCATACCAGCCTTCAGAAACAATAGCATAATGATCATTAGTCCAGACTACGTCCTTAAATCTCTGCTTTGTTTTGAAGAAAGATTTGGGAGCCATTGTAAACGGCGCTTCCCAGGTAAATATCTCGTCTCTGTACTCTGCTGCTTTGGATTGATCTCCTCCATCCAAAGCTTCCGCATAAGTAAGGGTAGCCGGCGCATCGCTTCTCCATGTCATTTCTCTTTTTCCGGTTCTTACAGAGGAGAATCCTTTGGGCATGATTTCATTCAAGGGAACATCATTTACCGTTTTTACAGTATTTCCTTTCATATCATACACTATTGTTGTTGATGGAAATCTGCTGAGTGGCACAATATAAGAGAATGGCTTTTTAATAACTGTCGCCAATAAGTAATTTCCGTCCGGAGATAAACTTAATCCGGCATACATATCCTGATCTTTCAGTTTTTTAAGATTTCCTGTAAGATCTACATGATAAATTTCAGAAGCTGTAAGCGTTTCAAAGTTTTTTTCGTCCTGAGGGTTCTTCAAAAGGTCCTGATAAGTCCTGTTCTGGGAAACTTTACCATCTGCTGTTGAAACAACAGGACCTGTCGGAAGATCTTCGTTTGCATTGATAAGAGCAGCTCTGTTTTGTGGAAGAGTTCTGATCACGAAGCTTTGAGAATCTTTATACCATATATATGGCATTCCTAAATTGGCATTTAGGTTATCTGCTGTAATCTTTTTGGCAGACGCTGTTTCCATATCCACGACCCAAAGTTCTACTCCTTTAGCGGTTGTATTGGTAAAAGCCAGCTTCTTTTCATCCGGTGAAAACGAAACGTATGCAATTTTTGAGTTGGAAGGCAGGTTTTTTACCTGAATCTCATTTTTATCATTAAGCTTTCTGATCTTCAGATTATTGGAGTAGATCATGCTGCTTGAAATATTAGTCACCGGATTGATTCTAAGTCCGCCAAGCTTCATTTCATTCTGACTGAGGTCTTCCAATGTTTTATATGTAGGGCGATACGTAAACACTACCCAGTCTTTTTTGCTGTTCATCAGAACACTCGGAGGTCTTTCATAATCTGCGAGTTTTAAAATCTCAGCAGAAGGTTTCTGATAGTTAATATTTTCCTGTGCATCATAAAAATTGAGAAATGCCAAGAGGCAAATAGTCAGTTTTATCTTCATTATAAATTCATTTTCTACGAATGTAGTGAATTTTAAAAGAATTTTAACACTGGAAAATAAGACTCCTTTTAGTGTCATATTTTTTTTTATTATTTTTATCTTACAAATTAAAATAATATGAAAAATTTAAAAAAATTATCAAAAGTAGATTTAAAAATGATCAACGGAGGAAATGCTCCGTTATGTGATGCTGGTTTTATGGCCTGCAGAGTAAGAGATGAAAACGGAGCTCTGATCTGGGAATGCTTACCTCACTGCAATTATTAACAACGAAAAAGGCACTTCATTTCGTGAAGTGCCTTCTTTATTTTATATTGTTGTAAAATTACCAGTCTGAAGCTCTTTTTCTTCTTTCAATCATATGATCTACTGAAAATTTTCCAGCCCCAATTACCATAAGCAAAAGATAAACGGAAAGATAGATAAGGCTCATTTCTCTTTTTTCGAATGAATCCGCTCCATGTACTACAAAAGCAGCAATAATCATGGTAAAGATCAGAAACCCTAAAGAAACTCTAGTAAAAAGTCCTAATATCAGTAGTATTGAACATACAAACTCAGCAAAAACCGTCAGAATCAGTGATACCTGCGGTCCCAATCCCATAAAATCAAAAAACTCAATTTTACCACCTGCCAACAGCATCTGAAGCTTTGGAAAACCATGAGAAAGCATGGCAAAACCAACAAACACTCTCACAGCCAGTAAAATAATATCTTTAGGTATTGAGCTGAAATTTGAATTATTATAGTTCATGTACTAAAAAATTTATACTAAGGTACTAAAAAAATCTGTTAATACAACGGCATTACAGGCTATTTTAGTCTATCTGTAACCGAAATTTTTAAGATCTCTGTCGTTCTTTCTCCAGTCTTTTTTCACTTTTACAAAAAGGTTTAAGTGAATTTTTTTGGTGAAAAACTTTTCAAGGTCTATTCTGGCTTCTGTTCCAACTTTTTTGATAGCTTCTCCTTTATGCCCGATAATAATTCCTTTCTGAGTATCTCTTTCTACATAAATAATAGAGTCTATAAAGATAATTCCTTCTTTCTCTTTGAACTGTTCAGTCACAACTTCTACAGAGTATGGAATTTCTTTATCATAATTCAAAAGAATTTTCTCACGAATAGCCTCATTAACAAAAAATCTTTCAGGTTTATCTGTATACTGATCCTTATCGTAGTAAGGAGGGTTCTCAGGAAGTAAAGATTTTATTTTAGGTAAAATAACGTCTGTATTAAAGGCATTCAATGCAGAAATAGGTAAAATTTCAGCCTTAGGAATTCTGTTATGCCATTCTTCTACCAATTTTTCAAGGCCTGCCTGATCCGTCTGGTCTACTTTATTAAGAAGAAGAAGAACAGGTACCGGGATTTTATTCAGTTTATCTATTAAAAATTCTGATGGTTCTGCTTTATCGGTAACATCTACAATAAACAGGAAAACGTCAGCATCCTGTAAAGAGTCCTTTACAAAATCCATCATTTTCTCCTGCAGTCCGTATTTTGGATCCAATACTCCCGGAGTATCAGAAAATACGATCTGAAGATCATCTTCATTATAAATCCCAAAAATTCTGTGACGGGTTGTCTGAGCTTTCTGCGTTACAATCGCCAGCTTCTCTCCCATTAATTGGTTAAGCAAGGTCGATTTTCCCGCATTGGGCTTTCCAACTATATTTACAAATCCAGCTTTGTGCATAAAAATAATATTACGAACTGCAAAGTTAGTAAAACAAAATTGGTCTTTACGGTTAATCTTAATTTTTAAAGAAAAAAGAGAGTTATATTTCTAAATATGTGATGAGAAAAGGAGATTTACAGAGAGTCGATTGCTGAGCTAACCACCCCGTCAAAAATTCGTTGAATTTTTGCCATACTCCAAATGGAGGAATTATTGTTCTTTACATTGTAATTTTGACAATAAATAAGTTGAATTCGGAATAATTTTGATCACCTTCATCACAATATTTCTTACAAAAACTACCGGATAATTTTGTATTGCATTAGTTAAAACTGATATTTTTGACTATTAGAATTCACCTTTATGAATATAGACCAGATTCTTGATAAGGTTTACCTTCTTCCTGAAGCATCAAAAAACAGTTTAAAAGAGCATATTAGTGAAGTTTCCCATCCTAAAGGCTTTTGTCTTATGGAAGCTGACAAAGTGATTCCTTATCTGTATTTTATCCGTAAAGGAATTGCAAGAGCCTATTCTTCAACAGCTGACAATGATATTACTTTCTGGTTCGGAAGTGAGGGACAATGTATTCTCTCGATGAAAAGCTATGTGGAGGACAAACCCGGTTATGAAAGTATCGAATTACTGGAGGACTGTGATCTGTACAGAATGGAAACTGCTAATCTAAGAAAACTGTTCAATGAAGATATCCATATTGCCAATTGGGGGCGAAAGCTGGCAGAAGCAGAAATGATAAAATCTGAAGAACTGATTATTTCAAGACAGTTCAAAACTTCTCTGGAACGTTATAAAGATATTATTAATTATCAGCCGGACTTGCTTAAAAGGGTTCAGCTGGGCTATATCGCCTCTTATCTTGGAATTACGCAGGTGAGTTTAAGTAGAATCAGGGCAGAGATTAAATAGTTTTTGATTTTTAGGATGGAAGCTGGATGATGGAAGTTATAATAGTCCATTAAGGAATCTTGCTCATTTTTATTTATTAATGATTCTACGAACTTTATCTAAAAAATGTTTACTAATTATCATATGAGACAATAACATCCATCTTCATTCTTCCTGCTTCCAACTTTAAGATTTAAGAATTGAAATATTTAAAAAGTCTTATCTTTTGGCTAAAGCCAAAGGAATGATTTTTCATATTAAGAGCGGACTAAAGTCCGCCCCTATTGATATTGATATTGATATTGATATTGATATTGATATTGATATTGATATGATGTCTGCTGTTTTTTCTTCCTGCTCCCATCTTCCTTCTTTTCCACCGTCTTCATTTTTTAACAATTGTAAAATTTTTTCTCCTGTCAAATTCTGAAATTTGCATTAGAAAAATTAAAAAAATGAATTGGTTAATATTAGTTATTGCAGGATTATTTGAAGTTGCCTTCGCATCATGTCTGGGAAAGGCAAAGGAAACCTCAGGAACTGAAATGTACCTGTGGTATGCGGGATTTTTGATCGCATTGACAATCAGTATGCTTTTGCTGATCAAAGCGACTCAAACACTTCCTATTGGAACTGCTTATGCGGTATGGACAGGAATCGGAGCGGTAGGAACTGCCTTAATGGGAATTATATTCTTTAAGGATCCTGTAAGCTTTTGGAGAGTATTTTTTATTGTAACACTTATTGGCTCTGTGGTAGGATTAAAGGCTGTATCTTCCTCACATTAAAAAGCGCATAAACTTCTATCTATATTTAAAAATGGAAACCGTCTTCGTATTGAAGGCGGTTTTTTATTTTATACGGTTGAATATATGTTTTTCTTATTTTTAATTTTACCCTGAAGCAAAAGTATACAAAAGTTCAGAGGATTAGATAAATAAACAAATATTCTTTTGTATAATCAACTTCCAGAAGCATTCGCCCATTTACTGCTAATTCTTCATATAAAAACCCGTTTCAACTACTGAAACGGGTTTTGCTTTATTTTTTATAAACTACAGGTAAGATTTCATTATGCCTTAACCCGAATTTTTTTATTTCTTCTTCAGAGAATTTCTGTGAATAGAAGTTGGGTTCTACTTCAAAGCCTGCCTTTCTTAAACGGTCAAAATAATCCATTCCGTACCAACGAACGTGATCGTACTGTCCGAAGTGTTTCTGACGTTCTTTTGGATCTTTAATCGTGAAGTCTTCGTAGGTTTTCTCCAATGAATTTTTCATCGGAACCTGAAGAATTCCCCATCCGCCGGGTTTTAATACCCTATACAGCTCGCTCATTGCTTTTGCATCGTCTTCAATGTGTTCCAGAACATGGTTACAGAAAACAATATCAAAACTGTCATTTTCAAAAGGTAAATCCAGAATATCAGCCTTCACATCTACAATCGGAGAATATAAGTCTGCCGAGATATAATTCAGATTGCTCATTCTCTTGAATTTCCTTAAAAATTCCTGTTCGGGAGCAATATGCAGAACTTTATAATTTTTAATAAAAAAATCAGTTTCGTTCTGAAGATACAGCCACATCTGACGGTGTCTTTCCAAACTTAACGTTCCCGGAGAAAGTGCATTTTCTCTTTGTTTTCCATATCCGTAAGGAAGGAATTTCCTGTAAGATCTCCCATCAATAGGATCAAAGAACTGATCTCCTTTGAAAAACTGATAAATAAGCGGTCTTGCCCAGATACTCATTTTAATAAGCATAGGGCGTGGAATTTTATTCAGTAAAAGCTTCGTTACCTTTTTCATTAAAAATCCAGTTGGAACTGCTTTTCTTCATCACTTACAATCCCTAAAGCTTCGTATACATAATCAAATGTTGAAAGCAATACCGGCTTACCATTGATGACTGCCACATCATGTTCGAAGTGAGCAGATGGCATGTTATCTAAAGTAGTTACTGTCCATCCGTCATTATGGAACTTCACTTTTTCAGTTCCCATGTTAACCATTGGCTCGATAGCAATTGCTAAACCGTCTTTAATAACTTTTCCGCTTCCCTGTCTTCCGTAGTTAGGAACCTGTGGATCCTCGTGCATTTTTCTTCCCAATCCGTGTCCTACAAGCTCTCTTACCACTCCATATCCTTCTTTTTCACAATGGGCCTGGATGGCATGGGAGATATCTCCTATTCTCTTTCCTCTTACACATTGTTCAATCCCTTTGTACAGGGATTCTTTGGTAACCTGAAGTAATTTTTTAATTTCAGGCTTTACTTCTCCGATTTCAAAAGTATAGGCATGATCTCCTACAAAACCGTTCAGAATAACTCCACAGTCTACAGAAAGAACATCTCCTTCTTTTACTACATCATTGTTTGGGAAACCATGAACTACCTGCTCATTGGGAGATATACAAAGAGAGTTTGGAAATCCTCCGTAACCTAAGAATGCAGGTTCAGCACCATGATCTTTAATAAAATCATGGGCCAGTTTATCTAAATATAAGGTAGTAATCCCCGGTTTAATTTCTTTTGCCAACATTCCCAATGTTTTAGAAACCAGTCGGGCACTCTCCTTCATCAGACGTAATTCGTCTATCGTTTTTAATTGAATCATTGTATTAATTTACCAATGTATTAATAGATCAGTGTAACAATATGGATTGGTAAATTGGTACACTGTTAAATTTAAATTTTTTTATTCTACCAGAAAAGTCCTTTTTTCTTTTCTTTTTTAAGTTTTGAATAGGCAAGAACTTCTTTTCCTTCTACACGGAATTCTATTCTTTCCTGAATGATATTGTAAATCTCGCCCCAACCCGGAAATCCTCCTAAATTTCTGTCATCGATAAACCAGTCTGCATCCAATTTTCTGGACTGATTTTCAGGATCAAAAACTTCTCCTTCAAAGCTTGAGTTTACAGCATAAAATTCTATTCCGTTTTTTTTACAGAATTCTACCGCTTCATCTAATGTTTTTCCGTGTCTGTATGTCCAAAGTATCAATCTGAATCCTTCAGACTGAAGTCTTTTTAAAGTTTCGAATGCAAAAGTTTTCGGTTTTCCAATTGCCGGGTAAGCATCGTCAACAATAGTCCCGTCAAAGTCAACAGCAATCTTTTTATTATTTAACATTTTGTTCTTTTTTTAGCTTTGCAAAGATAAGAAATAAAAAGAGTGCCAAAAAGAAAGGCACTCAATACTTTTATATTTTAAATAATAATAGATCTAATTAGCTTTTTACCCAGCTAAACTGGAACTGAAGATCCGGAGTAGAAACTCTGTCTGTAATCTTCTGTAGCCTTGCAGGAAGTTTCATCAGGTATTCCTGAGCTTTTTCTGCCTTTTCTGTAAGTCCTTTTACATGCTCAATTTTCCATTCATCTAAAAGGTCTTTCATAATATTGATATAATCCTGACCTGTGTAGACCATACATCTTTGTGCAGCATCTGAGAAATGTCCCCAAAGTTCACCAGCTTTTTGTCCGGACTGTCTCATTAAGTGAGCAGGCATTACAATTTTCTTACGCATCATATCTTCAAATGCCAGAATCATTTCTGAAGGGTCTACTTCAAGGATTTTGGCTACGAAATGTTTGTATGCTTTAGCGTGTCTTGCTTCGTCTGCAGCAATTACACCACACATTTTTGCTAATTTTCCGTTTCCTGATTGTTTAGCCAATGTACCAACTCTTCTGTGAGAAATATTGGTAGCTGTTTCCTGGAAGCTTGTATAAATAAAGTTTCTGTATGGATCCATGCTGGTTCCTAAATCGAAGCCATCATTAATCAGGTATTGAGTGGTAATTTCCACTTCTCTCATGTTTACTCTTCCACACAGATAAAGATATTTGTTTAATAAATCTCCATGTCTGTTTTCTTCAGCAGTCCATGCTCTTACCCAATTGGCCCAGCCTAATTTTTCTTCCTGATTGATTCCATCAACTCCCATTAACCAAGACTCATAGGAAGGAAGAGCTTCTTCTGTGATACAGTCACCAATCAATGTTACAAAAAGATCGTAAGGCATTTCGCGGGCAAAAGTCTGAATTTCTTCTAAGTCATGTTTAAATTCTTCACTTGAAGGATCTGGTAAATAATCGGAAGGCTGCCAGATTTTTTCAATTGGCGTTAAAAATTTATCAAGAAAAGAACCTACTTCCTTTTCCAATAATCCCATTACTTCTTTCCTAACAAGCTTTTGATACATTTTACTATTCAGTTTTAATTAACAAAGATATGATTTATTTATTATTTAACGCATAATAAATTATGCAAGTCATACTTTTTCTGACATAAATCATAAAAAAATGCCGTTACTAAAGCATAACGGCATTTTTTTAATAATATTATTGAATTTTAATTAACCAAAACTTCTCCTGTCATTGCATCTGGTATTTCAACGCCCATTACTTTAAGGATTGTAGGCGCTACATCGCCAAGTTTTCCCGGCTTGAGATTCCATGTATGGTCTTTATCCATCACGATAAAAGGAACCAGGTTTGTAGAGTGCTGGGTATTAGGAGTTCCGTCTGCGTTGATCATAACATCAGAATTTCCGTGGTCGGCAAGAATAAAAACAGCATAGCCATTTTCATAGGCAGCTGCAGCCACTTTTTCAATACACTGATCCACAACCTCGGCAGCTTTTACAGCAGCTTCAAAAACACCTGTGTGCCCTACCATGTCTGTATTGGCGAAATTTAAACAAACAAAATCAGCTGTTCCCTGCTCCAGTTCCGGTACGATGGAATTGGTAATGTCATATGCTGACATTTCCGGTTTCAGGTCGTAAGTAGGAACATCTTTCGGGCTTGGACAAAGAAGTCTTTTTTCTCCTTCAAACTCCTGTTCTCTTCCTCCTGAGAAGAAGAAAGTAACATGTGGATACTTCTCTGTTTCTGCGATTCTGATCTGGGTTTTTCCATTTTTTTCAAGAATTTCGCCCATAGTTTCCGTCAGTACATTTTCATCAAAAACTACCTGTACATTCTGGAAGGTTTTATCATAGTTCGTTAATGTGATATAATAAAGATTAAGCTTTTTCATATCATATTCCGGGAAATCTTTCTGAGAAAGAACTTCTGTAATCTCTCTACCTCTGTCTGTACGGAAGTTGAAGCATATCACTACGTCGTTATCAATGATTTTTGCCACTGGTACTACATTTCCTGTAGTGGTAGTATTCATTAAAATGATGGGTTTCAGGAATTCATCGGTAACGTTGTTATCATAAGAAGTTTTAATAGAAGCCAGCGCATCTGTTGACGGCTCTCCTACTCCTTCTACAAGGGCATCATAAGCCAGTTTTACACGTTCCCATCTCTTATCTCTATCCATGGCATAGTATCTCCCAACCACTGTTGCCAGTTTTCCTGTAGTAGCTTCCATATGCTTCTGAAGCTCATCGATAAACCCTAATCCAGAGTGCGGATCACAGTCTCTGCCATCGGTAAATGCATGAACAAAAACATTTTCATTTAGTCCGAACTCTTTTGCCGCGGTCAGTAATCCTTTTAAGTGATTGATATGTGAATGTACTCCTCCATTGGAAACCAACCCGATAAAGTGTACTTTTTTATTTTCCCTTTTAGCATATTCAAAAGCATCCTGGATCACTTTTTCCTGCCCCAATGTTCCATTTTCAACGGCCATATTCAGCTTTACCAGATTTTGGTATACTACTCTTCCGGCTCCCAGGTTCATGTGCCCTACTTCAGAATTTCCCATTTGCCCTGCAGGCAGACCAACAGCCAATCCACTTGCTTCAAGTGTAGTGTGTGGAAATTTTTGGTAACAGCTGTCTATGAATGGTGTGTTTGCTTTATCTATTGCAGAAACGTCAGGGTTTGTTCCCAATCCCCATCCGTCAAGAATGGCCAGTATTGCTTTTTTCGACATTTTGTAAAACTTTTGTTAGACAAATTTACCTAATTTCCTATGAATAGAAGAATTTGAAGACTCGAATTTTACTGATTGCTGATCGTCAGGATGATCCGGGACGATTAAAAGAATTTCCATCGAATGAAAAAAGATCATTCTAATTAAAATTTCATCTTTAAACCCATTCATTAATCAGTAAATCTTTTTAATTTTGCGGTATGGATTTACGAGATCAATTGAAGAATCTTTTTCCTGATCATGAAGAGCAGGATTTTGAGATGCCTGAAGAACAATTCAAGCAGAAAGAGCCTTTGGTATGCAAGTTTGAGAAAAAAGGGAGAAACGGTAAGCCTGTAACGATTGTTGAAGGCTGGGAAGGCAGCGAGGAAGACCTGAAAAAAATCTCAAAGAAAATAAAAACCACCCTGGGTATAGGCGGCTCTGAGAAGGATGGAACGATTATCATTCAGGGAGATAACCGTGATAAAATAATGAATATCCTTAAAGAAATGGGATATAAAACCAAACGTGTTGGCGGATAGTTCTAGAAATAGATCTGGGTTTCCGGCAGTAAGGTTTTTAAGTTCTCAATGGTAGATTTTTCTATAGGATTTCCTGTAAGAATCAATGTTTTCAGATTTTTAAGTTGTTTGATTTCTACAGGAATGTCTTTCAGATTATTGTTGGCCAGATTCATGCTGACGATATTTTTCAGTCCTTTTACTTTGGGTGAAATTTCTGTGATATGATTTCCGCTTACATTCAGAAATTCAAGATTCTTTGCGTTGAAAAGATTCTCAGGGAGTTTGATGATAGCGTTCTGCTGCAGTTCAAGATATTTTAAATTTTCAGGAAAAGACAGGTTTCCAAGATCATTGATCTGATTATCTGAAAGGTTCAAAAATTTCAGGTTTTTGATCTGATCAAGTCTGTCTGCAATAAAGCTGATCTGGTTTCCCTGAAGATTGATTTCTTCCAATGCCGGAATTTCCATAAGGGCTTCCGGAAAGGTATTTAGATTATTGGCATCAAAATGTACTGCTCTTAATTTCTGAAGTTTTGCAATATTGGGATTAATGCTTGTCAGACTGTTAAGATTCATTGAAAAGGTAGTCAGTTTTTTAAGATTCCCTACCTCATCCGGAATATATTTAATGCTGTTTTCATTCACATTTAATATTTCCAGTTCTTTTAGGGCAAAGAGTTCGTGATCCATTTTCTCAAGCTTATTCGCCATAATATTCAAAAAGAATAATGAATCCAGTTTTACAATCTGAGGAGGAAGGTTAAAAAGACCTTTCTCTCTGAAACTCATACTATAGACTGTTTTTTCACTATTTAAAGCATCTTCAATATTGGTAAACGTAGGATACTTCACCGGATCAATCTGTGCTTTGGCCTGTGAAAGGGAGATCATGGAAATCAATAAGAAAAGCTTTTTCATAAACATAAAAAGGTCTGCCAGCAACCCAAGCTGCCGACAGACAAGAATTATAAATAATTTATTTCTTTACAAGTTTAACTGTTTTCTGGAATCCTCCTTCAGCTTCAATATTTAAAACCAAAACTCGCGATCCTTCCAACTGTTGTGTAAAATCAAGGTCCAATGCTTTGTTGGTTCCATTGAACTTCTTTGTGTAAACGATTTTCCCGTCTAAGCTGTAAGCTGTTACAGAAATATCTTTCAATCCTTTTACAGAATTGATTTTCACGATTCCTGAAGTTGGGTTAGGTGCTATTGTTACTGTATTTTCTTCAATTTTACTATCAATAGTTCCTAAAGTTCCTTCAGTTCCAAGGTTATTTTTAAGTGCAATTACAATTGTTGCAGATTTCCCTCTGTAATCAATCGTATTCCCTGTAGCATCAATATCTGTAGAGATGGTTGAACTTGGGTGCTGAATAGAGAAGAAACCGAATTTATGATCAGGAGTAAATGTTAATCCTGTAGGTTCTGAACCAGCCGGCATAGAAGCAAATAATCTTACTTTAGGGTTAGCCTGCGTATGATCAGGAGCAATGACCCAGATATAGTTTTTACCTCCATCCTGAAGCACCCAAAGGTTTCCAAGCTCATCGAAAGTAAGGTTGTCATTTCCGTCTCCCCAAGCTTCGGATTTCATTCCCTGAGCTGTATTGAAAGAATATACAGAAGATGATCCCCCTACAAAAGTTTCTACCTGAGAAGCAGTAGTTCCATTATCCTGAAGACGATACACTTTGTCTAATCCTTTTGCTGTAAAATAGATTTTTCCGTCTATCGGGCTGATTTCAACATCTTCCACCCCATTGAATTTTGTTCCTCCAAATGACTGGGCAAGTGATGCAGTATTGTTCTGGTCGGCTTTCATTTTGTTTGGAACCTGAACCCATGTTGCCGTAGTTCCTGCCGGATCTCCCGCTGTAGTTAATCCCTGATCTAATTTTAAAACATAAAGATTTCCGGAAGAAAGATCATTGGGAGTATCCATTACATATTTGTATACCATGTGAGTTCCGCCGTCTTCTCCATAGTAAGCTATAGTTCCTGCATTATTAATTACTACATTTTCGTGGTTCATGATTCCCATCTGCCAAAGTTTTCCTTTGGAACCATCAGTATTTTTAGAAATAACCTGTGCTGTTGCAGGATCAATTTCTACCAGCCAACCATAATCTTTATAACCATCATTGTTCACATCATTAGATGTAACAGATTCTTCAGCTGTCACCACAGTTCCCCATGGCGTAATTCCTCCTGAGCAGTTTCTGATGGTTTGTACCAAACTTGGATCTGAAAAACTTACGGCTCTTGATTTTGTCAGCTGCCAAAGCTTTGAAGTTGCATTATAATTGATTTCGGCCATGGTAACTCCTCCAGGATTCGTTTCATGGTTTACCGAAAGATATCCGTTGGTACTGCTTCCTGTTTTTGGAACGTAGCCGGTAAAGTCATTCAGACCTCCTACCATTCCTCCTCCTTCAGTATAGCTGTCTCCTTCTTTTAAAATAAGCTGATATTTATGCTCAGCAGGGATAATTAATTTATTGGTTTGTGCTGTAGGAACAATTGAAGTAAAGCAGCTGATATGTGTCCCGTTACAAGCTACAGGTGTAGTTGTATTGGTGGTTGTTTTCAGATAAGCATCAATTCTTAAATCTGAGCTGGTTGTACTTCTGTTGTGTAATTCAATAGAAAATCTGTTGACACCGTTTACAAATTTTGATTTTGGAATGGAGAAAATATTATAAACACTCTCTGCTGCTCCATCTATAGTAGTACTGGAGAAAGTATTGAATGTAACAGCACCTGCAGGCATATTATCTCTTACAACTTCTTCTCCATTAAGATATACAATAATACCGTCGTCTCTCATTACTCCAAGTTCCATAGTATCGGAAAGTGTTGAAAGATCTACTGTAAAATCTTTGGCGAAATAAGCTGTCGTAAGCCCGGAATTGATCGTAGTCGTTACCGGATCTCCATATCCTAAGGGACCGTTTCCGGTTGTCCAGGTTGAAATATCATATGTTGCAGCATTCCATCCTGCCGGCTGAGCCTGGTTGTTATCTTTATACTTCCATGACGCATTCTTATTGAATATCAGAGTCTGCGCCTGAATACCAGAACCGGCCAGTATAGCCAACGCTCCCACTGTGAGTAATTTTTTCTTCATTTTTTATTTCATTTATTAGACTTTGCAAAACTATTTTTTTAGAACTTTTCCTCTGTTAATAGGATTTTAAATCTAAATCACCCAATATTAACTTATCAAAAACCTAATGTTAATGGGATTAATTTTGTGTTACAAAAGTGTAAGTTTAATCATGTATCAAATTCGAGATAAATTGTACCTGAAACAATATTATCAACATTAACCCTATCCTTTCAGAACATAAACGCCCGAATATTCATATTTGTCTTTATGAAATTTTAGAAGCAGACCAATCAAAAAAATAAGGTATGCCAATTGACATACCTTATAAATCAAATAAAGTTTATTTTAAATTTATTTAATGATGAATTTTTCCTGAGATGTATTGGTTTTAGATATATATGATGCGATATATAATCCTTTAGGAAGATTCAGCATAATATTCTCTTCAGACCTTAAATTGAATATTTCTGCTACTTTTTTACCGGACATATCATAAACAATTAATTGTGAACCCACCCAGGCTTTTGGTACATGAACTGAAATTGGAGTACCCTGATCAGTAGGATTTGGAACAATTCTCGGCAACTTGTTTTTCTCCACTTCGGAATTAACTCCGGATAATGTAGAAGAAGAATTGGTAAGAAAAAACTGACTGAAAGAACTAACATTTAAATTTGTACTAAAGGTAACCTTTGTGTTAAGACCTGTACCGGAAACCTGATCTGCATTATCGATGCCCGCTCCCCAGGTACTTCCAAAATCATTGCTTCCTCTTTTGAAAAGACTATAAGAAGTTGCATTGGGATAATTGTTAAATCCTGCATTTTTATAAAATGATAAGGATGCAAGCGGTGAGAATGTAAGATTTGTCCCATAATTATTTATAATAGTATAGAACCCAAAATTAGTATCCGTATTTGGTAATTGATCCGGATTAATTATACCTCTTGATATCCATACATCTCCATTCGGGTAAGTACCTGAATTAAACTCCATAGCAACTCCGGCAGTTGTAAAATCTTTCACACCAGAAGACGTAACATTCATTTTTTCACTTACTCCTTCAAAAACCGGAGCATTTGAAGTTAATCTTGTATATCCTGTTCCCTGATAGGATGCAAAAGTTCCCGAGTTGTTTTTATTAACCGTAATATTCCCGGCCGATTCATTGAACTGAAGATAATACACCAGTCCATTTAAAACAGGATCTCCGGCAATACTTTTTGTCAGGTGTCTCCATTGTCTGATTTCATCAATGGATAATGGTCTATTCCATATTGCAACTTCATCCATTTCCAATTGGGTAAATCTGTTCGTATGCCCTCTTCCATAGCTTCCTAAAAATAAGATATTGAAAACTTCAGACGGCAATGCTGTATTATTGACACTTTCTTTTCCATTAACATATATTTTTACGTTCGTTCCGTTGCTTACCAATGCGATGTGTGACCATTGCCCTGCAGGAGCCTGCAAACCGGAAGACCAACTCCAGTTCGGGTGGAAACCGATAGTATTGTTACCTTCTCTGAAATTCATTCCAAATGGATTGCTGCCATCCTGGGACATAAAAATACCGCTGTAGTCGGTCTGGATACCGTTTGGTTTTATCCAGCAAGAGAATGTAAACGAATTTTTATTAAGGGCTGCATTATCTATTTTAATATAATCACCTGTGGTTTGACCTGTAAGCTTTATACTATTTCCGGGAATTTTATCCGGTTGGCTTGTTCCACACTGATTATTTATTTCAATAAAATTATTGAGTGTCTGCGTGCTTGTTCCGTATTGATCTGTTACCGTTAAAGTCACAGGATAAGTTCCGTTCGCTGCTCCCGCATAAGAAACCAACGGATTTTCTAATGTGGAAGTAGAAGGTACTCCTCCCGGAAAACTCCATTGCCATGTAGCACTTGCATTCCGTACAACGGAATAATCTTTAAACTGGACTTTTTCCGCAACCGGACAGCTAATTTTATTGTTTCCAACTGATATTAAAGCATCAGGAGGACTTATCTCATATAAAGCATGCTCAAATGCACCTCTGGATGTTCCTATTTTTAATTTATTCTCGTTGTAATTGATGAACATAAAACGGACATCGCACATGGGCAGGCCATTACCCAGCATTACCCAGTTCGGCATCACATCATTTCTGTAAAATATCCCTGCTTTATTTCCTACATACACACCGCCGTTTGAACCTCTTTGGAAAATAATTTTCGTAACAGGAGAAGCAGTAAGTACAGAAGAACTAAGATTAGTCCAGGTTGCTCCTCCGTCACCTGACTTCAATACTTTGCATACAGACTGAACACCACTGTACGTTATCCATATTTTGTCAGGATCATTATCTCCTATGGCAATATCCGATATATTGGTTTGCCCGGAAGTTACTGTGGTATTAGGGGTAATATCAGTCCATGTAAGTCCACCGTCTGTCGTCTTCCAAAGTTTATTATTGGTTAAACCTTCTACAACAATCATTACATTGGGGTTTTTAGCAGATATTTTTTCTCTGAATACCTGATTGTTGAATGTCTTTACGATAGATATACTATTTCCGTTGTCTTCGGTTTTAATAAGAGAATTTTTCCATGTTGCCAAATTCGGATTGCCTGTGGGATATTGACCCGCGTGATGGGTAATCATGGTATAATATTTATTGGGATGGAATTCTATCGAATTAAAATAAGCATAAATTCCTCCCAGATCCAGGAAATTGGGCTCATTAATGAGTGTATTCACCCCGGTTCTGAAATACCTGTAATTACTATATCCCTGACTGTAAATATATCTGTCATCTAGCGGATTAACATCTGTATTCCCCTGATCTGCACCTGTTCCGTTATACCAATCAAAACCATTGGCACTTTCCTTAATCATTACCGGGCCATGATTATTTCCCGATGCAACCAGATTGGTTTTGAAAGCACTTCCAAAGCCCCATAACTCATGGTTTCCAATACTGTTTGTTAAAGTAGTCATTGTGACTCCCAAATTGCTGGATGCTGCCATTTCTCCATCACTTCCTACCACAAATTTTCCGTTAACGAAATCCATGGATCTGATATCAGAATGGGTGTAGGATGCGGGAGTAGTAAAACTAACCCCATTATCAGTGGAAATCCTGACTTGATCCACTCCATAAGTTCCATATACAATCCTATTTTCATCATTACGATCCATCTGCATGTCACCATGATGCAAACTGTTAATTCCTCCGGAACCTGGAATCATATTGATTCTGGAATTGTCAAGTACTCCGGTTGCTTTATTAAATTTATACAGATGAACCGACTGATGCCCATAAGCATTGGCACCGCTACCTGCTGCTACATAGAATGAAGAAATATTATTTGTTGGTAAAAAAACTTTAACCCAACCAATAATTTGCCCATTAGCAGTAGCATCCAAAGTTGTAGAATTTAATTGGGTAAAGCTTGCTCCCTGATTAGTTGATTTATAAACTTTAAAAATATTATTGTTGGATGAGCTGGCAAAATAAACCGAATTCGCATCATTCGGATTCCATTCCAAAGACTCGCTTTGGGTTGAAGAATCTCCAATCTGATAATCTGCAGGAAGCCCGGTTTGTACTGCGCTCCAGGTATTTCCGCCATCACTTGTTCTGTACAATGAGATTCCCCAGTGAACAACAACAATATTAGGATTAGACGGAGAAACTGCAATGTCATAAGCTTTCCCTGAATAGCCTGCGGAAGTCATTGTGGTTGAAGTCCAGTTAAGTCCTCCATCTATAGATTTGATGAGCTGGGTATCACTTAATGCATATATTGTTTGTGGATTAGCAATGCATACATCAATATCATTATATTTAGAATCAGGAAAGCCATTGTCTACCAAATTCCAGGAAGTTCCTCCATCTATGGTACGCCAGAGTCCTCCGGTTACAAAAGATACAAAGATCTTTTGAGGGTTCGTAGGATCTATTCTGCTCAAAAATACATATCCTCCGTGATTATATTTATTGGAATAATTTGTACTCGCACTATTTACCGGCCCTATTATCGTCCAGTCACCAACTTGTGTTTGTGTAGGTAATAAGGCTGTATTTTTTACTTTAGGCTGATTCAACAATAAAGGTTCAGGGGTAACCTTTCCCTGATTATCCAAATAAAACAATTTTGTTCTTAGCCAGTCTTCGCCAATGCTTCTCGGCTTACTTTTTTCCCACCTGTGATTACCAAAATATTTGTCGAAACTGGCTTTTACTTTGAAATAATCAGCATTGTCTTTCATTTCAGAAAACCAGGGCTGGGACTTGTGCCTTAATTCGTATTCGATATCTTCATCCTCTTCAGTTTCGTTCCTTGCTGCCGGGAGACTTTGAGAATGATAAATTGCCGATATGAACAACATCGGCAATAGGAGTCGTTTTATTTTCATTATTATTCTTTTGATATTACAGTAACATCACTGAAACAAATATAATAAATATTGTTAAAAATTAAAACAATACGTATATTTTGCTAGAAAAACATATTATTAATTAATTTTAAACACATACATAATGTTGATTTTTCAGCTGATTATCTTACATCAACACAACCTTCAGTAGATTTAAATGAAGATAAGTCTAAAAACATTTTATGTTAAAATGAATAATTAAAGAAAAAAATTTGCGATAGTATTAAAGAAAATAGACAAATAATACAGGTTTTAGATTACAGAATCTCAGGCTCGTCAACAAAAACCATCATCTCGCCTATTTCGCTTTACTTACATCCGTAAGAGCATTCAGAAAGGCGATAATCTGCTTTTTTTCTGTTTCGGTGAGGTTTAACTTATCTGATGCCAGCGTTTGATTTTTCATCTTCAATCCTAATCCTTCTCCGCCACCTTCATTGTAAAAGTCGAGAACATCTTCCAGAGTGTTGAAAGCCCCGTTATGGAAATATGGTTTCGTAAGCGCAATATTTCTCACGGTTACTGTTTTGAAAGAGTAATCATAAATCCATGATTTTTCTTTTTTTACCGGGCTGTTTCCTCTTCCCAAATCCTGATCAAGTTCCACAGGAAGCTGTTTGATAGGCCTGGTAGTTATTCCCAGTACTTCGGATTCATTTTCATTAAAAAACGGAGGTACCAATCCGGAAAAAGTGGGTGCAAAATGACAGGTTGCACAATTGGCCTTTCCCATAAACAGGTTGAATCCTTTTTTCACATCATCGGAAACATTTTTTTCATTCCTCATAAAACGGTCAAAATCGCTGTCAAATGAATACAGTGAAGCCACATAAGAGCTTAATGCTTTTGAAAAGTTTTCTTTGCTTATTCTGCCATCTTTGAAGGCATTTCGGAATGCTTTTCTATATTCTGGTTTTGTTTTTAATTTCTGAATAATGCTTTCATAGCTTGTATTGAATTCCTGCTCATTATAGATGACATGTTCTGCCTGCTGCTCAAGGTAAAAGGCACGAAGATCATAGAAAAATCTTTTAGCAAAAACAGCATTATACAGAGATGGGGAATTCCTCAGCACCGTCTTCCCTTCTACATTGCTTTGTGATTTTGCTTTAAGATCTGTAAAAGCATTTTCCTGAAGATGGCAAGTCGCACAGCTCATTTTACCGTTACCGCTTAAGTTCTGATCATAGAAAATAGATTTTCCTAGTTTACGGAGTTCCGGGTTATCTTCCGAGGACTTCAGTAAAGTATAAAAATAAGGATCTAAAAAGTTGCTGCTGAAAAAGTTTTTGCTGCCCGCATTCCAGCCTGAAAATTCTTTAAGATCGTCCCGTCTTCCGTCCCATTTCCCCAACTCTTCATATAAAGGTTGTATATATTTTTTATAAAACTCAATCCTGTCAAAGGTTTCAAAATCGGTATTTTTTGAAAGGTAGTTAATTGCTTCTGTTAAAGTTTGATTGGCTTTCTGAGTATTATAATTTTTAAAATAAAGATCATCATTAATATACTTCTGCATTCCCGAAAGAGCATGGCTTGACTCCTCAGAAATATTAAGAGAACCCGGTGTATCAAAGCCTGAGACTCCAAGCGAGTAGATCCTGATCAGCTCTATGCGTAAAGGCAATGTTTTGTTGTTTCCTTTGCTCAATCCATTTTTTAAAGCACTTAGATAAAATCTGGAATAACTGTTGTATAAAAAGGCGGTAATGGTTTTGATCTTTTCTTTCTCGTTTCCTGCCTCTTCTGAAAATATCAGTTCATCAAGCACCTGCAATCCTTCAGGAGGAATTGTATATGCCGATGTTCCTGCTGCTTCAATATGGAACAATGGCGCTGCGTTAAGGTGGGTTTTTGTAAATTCCGGATAATGGTAAGCAATGTAGAATTCTATTTCTTTGAATGAGTTTCTTGTACTGCTCAGGGATTTCTGCAGTTCTTCTATAGAAATACGGTCTTCAGAGAACTTATCAACATCTGATTTCAGCTGTTCAAGCTTGGTTTTAAAGTTGGACAACCCTTTATTGATAAATGTATTTTCGCTTTCTTTTCCTTTATAAACAGGATTAAAAGACATTACTGCAAATCCTATCAGAAGGACAATTACAAGCAGTGGATAAGCTCTCATGAATTTTTAGCGGCAAAAGTATTGATCTGATGTTATCTCAGTTTTAATAGCAGATTAAATAATGTTTATATTTCTGATAACATATTTTTCACTAATTTTAAACCCCGAAATCAAATTCATTGTTCTAAAGAAACGGTTCTTCGAAATACCGAAAAAAATAATGGCGGGAAATTATTGGGAGAGGATATTTTTAATTTAAATTCAACACATCAAAAACAAAAAAATATACATATTATGCTAAACAAACTTGCTGCCTCAGAACTTGTTCTGAATGAAGACGGAAGTGTATACCATCTGAATCTTTTACCTGAAGATATTGCTGACAAAATAATCCTTGTAGGTGATCCTGACAGAGTGGCAAAAGTTTCAAAATACTTTGATACCGTAGAAATCAAAAAAAATAAAAGAGAATTTTATACGCATACAGGAACACTTCGTGGAGAAAGAATTACCGTAATGTCTACCGGTATCGGAACTGAAAACATCGATATCGTAATGAATGAACTGGATGCTTTGGTGAACATTGACCTTCAAAACAAAGAATTCAAGACTGAACACAAATCTCTGGAACTTTTCCGTATGGGAACTTGTGGAAGTGTAAACCCGGATGTACAGGTAGACAATATGCTGGTTACTCAGAATGTTGTAGGTTTGGACGGACTGATGCACTTCTATCAGGATTACAACTTCGAAAATGAGTTTTCTAAAAGCTTTATGGAAAAATTCCCTTACGAAAGAATCAAGCCAATGCTTTATTTCTCAGACTGGGCAGAAGAAATGGGAGAATATTACAAAGATGCCAAATACCACGGAAATACGGCAACATTCCCGGGATTCTATGCTCCACAAGGAAGACAGCTTCGTTTAAAGGCAGTAGATGATCAATTCCTGGAAACATTGAATGACCTTGGAATTACCAATTTCGAAATGGAAACGTCTGCGATCTATGCTCTTTCAAAATTATTAGGACACAAAGCCATTACCGTAAATAACGTTATTGCCAACAGAAGACGTGGAGAATTCTCCGCAGACCACCATGCTTCTGAGAAAAACCTTATTGAATGGGTATTGGAAAGAATTATTAAGTAATTATTTTATTTATATAGATAAAAAGAAGCCGTCTCACAACTGAGGCGGTTTTTCTTGTTAAAAAGTAAATAAATTTTATATATTTTGATTTGTTTTTTTGTATATTTATTTGGCAATCAATTAGATGTATGGCTTTTAAACATTATA